>RZYD01000064.1 GCA_009930445.1 Bacteroidia bacterium
GGTGTAAGAAAAGTAATCCGAAAATTACCCTCCGTAATTTCGTTAGAAAAATAATCCCCTTGCTGTGCTCTTCCCGGAAGGGAAAAACCTATCATTAAGAACAAAATCATTCCATAACAAAAACGCTCTTTTCTCATACCTGAACAAAGATATTCTTTCTGCTGCATTTTCAGAAACAGAACGAAAAATTCTTTCCCCCAAAATTAATAAATTGACTTTCCCTTCATTTATGCTGATATTTGTATATCAACAACTTAACAACTAACGTCAAAAAGATCATAATGATTCACCGACGTTTTATTATTTTTCTAATTGCCATGGTACTCCTGGATTACCTCTACGGACAGGAACAAAAACGTCCTGTTACTTTCACCGGGTCTAACCGGATCTCCCTGTATTCCTCCAACCGCCAAGGGATATATACTGCGGTTCCCCAATTCTATTTAGAAAATTCCTTTTCTTCGACCCTCACGCTACTGGGTCTGCCCCTTTCTTCGTCATTCTTCTTTTATTCAGAAAAAAATTCCGGCATCAGTCCCTATTTTTTCTACAACATTCGCATACAACGCGGGCTCTTTCGCAAAGAAAAATTTCCTGAAATGCCGCGTTGGGCCTCCACCCTTATAGCGTCGACTGAACAACTGGAAATAGGGAATACCCATCCGGTGTATTCCCCCCTTATACTTACAGGAATTGGATTACGCGGCATTAATGTGGCCATTGTGCCGGGAAATCTATATCTTGCTTTCGCCCATGGGACTCTCCAGCACGCGATTCATGCTTTTCAGCGTATCCAGATAAATTCCTCCGCACCCCAAATTACCTATGCAAGTATCGGATACGGAAAAAACACAGAAACACATTTTCGCCTGTCAGTACTGAAAGCCCATGATCAAAAAAATACAGATGCAACCCGAGAAGAAAACCTCCGACGCGAAAACCTGGTAGTGGGGCCAAAACTTCATCTTTCCCTGTTCAACAAGAAATGGATATTCACAGCTGAAGGAGCGGCCTCCTTACTAACGCGAAATTCATCAGGCACTGCTTTAGGTGCGTATCTTCCTGTAAAACTGGATTTTCTGGCGCCGGTTATTACACTTAACGCCACATCACAAATTGACTTTGCTTATCGTATTTTTACCCATCTCTCATTTCAAAGCACCAAAATAAGTGCAAAAATACAACGTATCGGTTCCGGATATCACACAATGGGCACACCGGCATTGCGTAACGATTTGTTTCTGGCAGACGCCAGAATCACCCAAACGCTTTTCAAAAAAGCGATAACGCTAACCGGATCCTTTCAAAAAGGATACGACAACCTGATTCAGTGGAAAGATTATTCCACGTTAAAGACATCGTACAGCCTTTCTGCAACTTACCGAAAAATTAAACAGCCCCATTTCACCATTGCCTACGCACCCTACAATCTGTATCAACAATCGCTCGTCAGCGATAAATATGTGCGTACTTCCCTGTTAACCCTCTCTTCCGGATATACTTCAGCCCTTGCCCGGTGCCGGGTTTCATCCACAGTATCGTTTATCCGGATGCTGAACAGCACTTTTTACAATACCACACAATTTTTTCTAAAGACAAACACGCTATCTCTTACCGGGAATATGAGGTTTCCAAAATCATTGGTTCTCTACGCATCGGCCAACCTGAGTTTCCGAACTTTTCAGCATACAGAAAAAAACGTATATACGTATCACCTCAAGGTACACTACGGAAACCGGGGAAAGTGGCAAAACAGCCTTGTATGTGCATGGGCTTCCCATGAAACAAAAGGAGAAAAACTCAGGCTTCAATACCAAAGTATCCTTCCCATTTCAAAGTGGATGCAGGCTGAGCTTACACTGGCATACAATGCATTTATCGGAGCAATACAACCCATCAAGCCTGGTGGTGAATGGATCTCCTCGTTACATCTTATTGTTAAATGGTAATACTTTATCCCATGAAAAAAACAATTTTCTTATGTCTTTTGTTGGTCTGGGCCGTTGCAACCCCAATAATAGCGCAACAATACGGAGAAATAATAATTCAGGTGAATCTTCCACCGGCCGGTCAGCTTTATCCGGAAGAATTATTTCAATCGGTTGTATTAATAAATCAAAATGAAACCGCGGCATACCTTCGAATTCATGCTACAGCCGAAGAAGCGGAAGAGGGTTTAATTTTCGAAGCCACCAGTGCTGTTTTTGAAGTGCCAACGGGGAATTATTATGTTACCGAACAAGATGTTATGCCGGGAGAGATCCAATACAGAAACCAGCAATATGAATCCTATATTATCCAGACAGGAAGCCTGCCAGCCGGGATTTACACGCTTTGTTTGTTTGCCCATGATGCAGAAACAGACCTTCTGTTGGGGGAAGAGTGTGTCGAACATCGGATAACCAATTCATCCCCACCCGAATTAATTCTCCCGCCCAACCAGGAAACGGTGACAGAAACCTATCCTATCTTTGTTTGGAATCCCCCTATTCCTCCACCACTCATGCACCTTCCGGAGTATCAATTTACTCTCACAGAAATCCCTCCGGAGATGCTTCCGGAAGAAGCCATCGCCCTTCACCCGGCCTGGATACAACTCTCATCGGTTGAAAGTCCGTTTCTGGAATACCCGCCGGAAGCACGAGAGATGATTACAGGAAAGCACTATGCATGGCAAGTCCGATCAGTAATGAACGGATTTCCCTTGGGTGAAAACGGAGGCTTCAGTGAAATCTTTTCCTTCTTCTATATGCCACTGATTAATGGCAGGGATATCCGCCTCACAACGCCCGGAATCGATGCGTTGATATCAAGCTCTACCCCCGATTACACCTGGGAACCCGTGGAATGGGACAACGCCCGGTACACCTTTTGGCTATGGACAATAACCGGGGAGATAGAGGAGAAATTAGCTGCCGGAGCAGAAATAACATACGCTTTGCTATCGGACTTTGTCCCGTATTACATGGAAGAAAACCTGGTTGAGACCAACTATGGTTATCCCGTTTCTGCGCCGTCACTGGAAACGGAAAAAAGTTACTACTGGGCCATCACCGCTACAGGACCGGCAGGTAACATGGCAGAAAGCACACCCCGCCGACATACCTACCGTGATGAAACAATGGCTCCCTGCGATACTACCGAAGTAAACTTTCGTATCCGAATCACCCTCGACAGCATCTCTAATGCATTGTGCAACCTGAATAGCGGCGTGACAGACTCATTAATGCAATGCTACAAATCGCTGGAACAACAAATGTGGATCCGCGACAGCCTGCAGGGTAATCTGGATGCCGCTTTACAGTTTCAACAAAACCTAAATGCCTTACAAGGCGGGGCTACCGTTGCCCTTACTGGTCAAATAAGTCAAACCCAATCCCTTCAAAGTGATGAACCGGGTTGTGCCGGGGCCTGGGAAAATAAGTTTTATTCGCGCTATGTTATGCCCCATCCCACGGCACAACGGCAATCCATTTATAACCAATATGTCGGGCGGTACAACCGCCGTTTTGAAAAGTGTAAGCAGAAACGGGAAAAATGGCTTTCCGAAGACAAAGAAAAAATCAACACCTATTATAACCAGCAATTGAAAGACCTCAAAGCCATCCTACAGGCCAATCAAAATGCGTTACACGATCAAAACAAAAAAATCGTGGAGCAAAAAAACAACCTGTCAAGCCTTCAGCAACAACTTTTATCTGCATTATGCCAAATCGATGTGCATTGGAACAGTTTCCTTCACTACCTCGATTCGAATAAAATTTGCATAAAGTGTGGAAAAGTGTATTACATGAAGCCCCCTGATTTGCAAATAATGGATCACTGTCTGGATTCGCTGTATAATAAAATACGGAGAAAACTTGCTGATATTCAAAGACCGGAGAATCAGCATGAACTACAGGAAATCGCAGATGATTACTTTAATTATACCGGATTATCCAAAGAAAAAAACCAACTTGATTCCCTCTCCTCCGCCTTCCAGTCGATGGTTTCACAATGGAATAATCAATCACAGGTGGTAAAACTGGCTCACCCCTGTTGTCAAAGTCCTGCCGCTCTGGCAGGAGGCCGCTATTTGTACGGACATCAGAACAAACCCTACCACAATGAATCGATCTATGGCCTCAGAATGGGCCTTGGAAATTCAGGCATGGTGGTACTTCCGGCTGATCCGCAAAACATGGGAGATCCGGGCTTCAGAAGCCAATATTATCAGGCTAAACGGGAATTTTACACCCGAAGGTACGCACTCTCCAAAGAAATTGACAAATCGTTACGCAAGCTTAAAAACGGATCCGGAGGTACAAAATCGCTTATTAATGGGTTAAAAGATCCACGTGCCGTACAATTGCACGGACGGGTAAAGGCGGTATCACATCATAATAACACTGCCGATAGTCTTACCCATGAGCTGGAGGAATTGTTGAATGCAGCGGCAAATTGCTACGACAACCGCATACAAAACAACCAGCACAGGAGATATATCACCCTGCATCATCAATGTTTCACTTTTAAACAATGTATAACCCTGTTGGATGAAGCCTTTGCTCAATACCTCGACTCACTGAACCATTACCGCAATTATCTTAACCATGCTACAGATCAGGCAAGAATGGCACTTGCCGGATTAGAAAAAACAAGAGACAACCTCAACACCAGACAGCAAAATCTGAATGAAAAAATCAACAGGATGCAAAACGAATTAAACACGATTAAAGAAACATCCGTAAGACAAAACATTCAGGGGCAACTCGATCAGCTAAAGCAAAACAGAAATGAAGTTAATCAGTTGCTTAATAATCTGGATGCTCAGATTCTACAAACAAAACGCGACCTGCACCGTTTGGAAATGAATGTGGGATCCCTCACGGCAGCAGTTCATCCACGACCCGTCGCCTCTGTTGATGACTGTGAGGTGGAGCGTCAGGCGGTGCGGGGGGCACAACAAAACGCAGGCAATGAAGCCCGCAGAATTTCAGGCCTTTCCAATGCAATTGATGCGGAGAACAGAAGAACGCAAACGGCGGCAAATCATATTTCCGACGAGCTGTCCCGGGCCGATTCCAATGCCACAGGAATTGGCAGCGCCATTCAGGAACAACTGGAAGAGGAACGAAATAAAGAAGAAGAGGAAAAATTAAGAAAAGAACGCCAAATCAAAGGAATCTGCACCCGACTACTGGCTGAATACTACGATGCCAATGCTCCGGGGAATCATGTCCTTGATTCACTCGCCACAGCCTATGAATTTCTTTCCGGACAAATCGACCAACTCCCGGGGGGCATGAATGAATTTATGGATCAAATCAAAGATTTTAAAGCCCGTATTGATGAAGCCAAAGAAACCATCGAGGATATTATAACCCTCCTTTCCGGCGTTCACGGAAACCCTTCAAACCAACAACGAACTGCCGCTTTTGCCCAGGTGTTGAAATATGCTGCCGAATTTGGTGATCGTGTACCCGGGTTTGGAGATATGATTAGCTTTTATGCCTCTGCCTACGAAGAAGCAATCGCGGCGTTATATCAAATAATGAACGTAATTTTGGAACCCATAAAAAAAGTGATTGATAATGAAACCCGGATAATCTGTCCCGATACTTCATGGCAAGGAAAAACACTCGACCAGATTGTTAATCAATTGTGGGAAGAATCCTTTACCCGGCAATCCTTCGGTTCCCTGAGCCTCGAACAAAAAAAGGCCCTGGAATCCTATTTTAAACAGAAAGCAAAAATTGCAATCCTCAACTGTTGTCTCGATAAACTGAACAAATAAAAAACGTCATTTTGACACTCAAAGCCACGTAAAATATGGCATTTTGTCATTTTTTGATTCATTCTTTGATTTGGAAAAATTTTTGATCGCCGGGAAACCAAAAAAGAGCGACAATGAACTTTAACAATTTTACCGTAAAAGCACAGGAAGCCATACAACTGGCGCAACAACAGGCAGAACAGTACCGGAATCAGGGCATAGAAACCGGGCACCTGCTGAAAGGCGTGTTACTATCGGATGATCATATCATACCCTGGATTATCAAAAAACACGGAGCTTCACCCGAAATGACCGAAAAAGCACTCGACAGGATACTGCAATCCTATCCAAACACCGGCGGAGGGGGAGAACCCTTCCTCACACCCGGAGCTTCCCGTGCCCTTCAGCAAGCCGCAAAGGAACAGGCCGCAATGAAAGACAGCTTCGTCTCCATTGAGCATATTTTATTGGGCATTCTTACTGGCAACGATGCAGTTGCCGCATTATTAAAAGATAATGGATTAACAGAAAAATCACTTAAAGACGCTATTCTGGAACTCAGAAAAGGCTCGACCATCAATTCAGCTACCGCTGAAGAAACCTACGATGCACTCAACCGCTATGCCCGCAACTTAAACGAACTGGCGGCAAATAACAAACTCGACCCCGTAATTGGCCGTGATGAAGAAATTCGCAGAATCCTTCAGGTACTCTCAAGGCGCACTAAAAACAACCCCATTCTCATCGGAGAACCCGGTGTGGGAAAAACAGCCATCGCCGAAGGAATTGCTCACCGGATTATACAAGGCGATATTCCCGACAACCTGAAAAGCAAACGCATATTTTCGCTCGACATGGGTGCGCTCATTGCCGGTGCAAAATACAAAGGTGAATTTGAAGAGCGGCTGAAAAGTGTTGTAAAAGAAGTGATTGCTTCCGAAGGAGAAATTATTCTCTTTATCGATGAAATCCATACCCTGGTGGGTGCCGGTGCCGGGGAAGGCGCTATGGACGCTGCGAATATCCTGAAACCCGCATTGGCCCGTGGTGAACTCAGGGCAGTAGGCGCCACTACACTGAAAGAGTACCAGAAATATTTTGAAAAAGATAAAGCACTTGAACGACGATTCCAGACCGTTATGGTGAACGAACCCGATGTGGCTTCTTCAGTATCAATTCTGCGTGGGCTGAAAGAACGGTATGAAATTCATCATCAGGTACGGATAAAAGATGAAGCCATTCTGGCCGCTGTCGAATTATCCAATCGTTACATTTCTGATCGCTTTTTGCCCGATAAAGCGATCGACCTGATTGATGAAGCAGCAGCCAAACTACGTATGGAAATAAACAGCGTTCCCGAAGAACTCGATGAAGCAGAACGAAAAATCAGACAACTTGAAATCGAACGGGAAGCCATTAAACGAGAAAATGACACTCAAAAACTGGCCGCTTTAAATGAAGAATATGCACAACTCAGCACGACCCGCGACAGCCTGAAAGCAAAATGGAACCTGGAAAAAGGCGTTGTGGAAAAAATTCAGTACTACAAAAAACAGATCGACGACCTGCGAAAAGAGGCGGAACGGGCGGAACGCGATGGTGATTACGGAAAAGTAGCAGAAATCCGCTACGGATTTATTAAAGAAGCAGAAAGAAATCTTGAAGAACATAAACAACAACTCGAAACTATGCAATCGGGTAGTGTTCTGGTAAAAGAAGAGGTTATGGCGGAGGATATTGCAGAAGTTGTTTCACGGTGGACGGGTATTCCGGTAGCCAGAATGTTACAAAGCGAACGCGAAAAACTGCTGCATCTTGAAGAAGAGTTACACAAAAGGGTGGTGGGGCAGGATCAGGCCATAGAAGCCCTTTCGGATGCCATACGTCGCAGTCGGGCCGGGTTACAGGACGAATCAAAACCTATAGGCTCCTTTATCTTTCTTGGCACCACCGGCGTTGGAAAAACAGAACTCGCCAGAGCCCTGGCAGAAATACTCTTTGACAACGAAAACGCTATGGTACGGATTGATATGTCAGAATATCAGGAACGCCATGCCGTTTCCAGGCTCATTGGAGCGCCTCCCGGTTATGTGGGGTATGATGAAAGTGGACAGCTTACGGAAGCCATCCGGCGTAAACCCTATTCCGTAGTACTCCTCGATGAAATGGAAAAAGCACATCCTGATGTTTTTAATATTCTGCTGCAAATTCTTGACGACGGAAGGCTGACCGATAACAAAGGGCGTGTGGTAAACTTTAAAAATACACTGCTGATTATGACCTCTAACATTGGCTCGCGCCTGATTAGTGAAAGCTTAAGCAATGGCGACACCCTGTCAGACGAAAAACTGGAAGCCACACAACAAAAAGTTTTCGCATTATTAAAACAACAGATGAAACCTGAATTTCTCAACCGTATTGATGAAATAATCATGTTTACACCGCTCTCGGCCAGGGAAATCCGTGACATTGCCCATTTGCAATTAAATCAATTAGCCGGAATGCTAAAAAAACAGGGCATCACAATTTCCTTTAGTGATGCGGCAATCACCCTTCTGGCAGATATGGGGTATGACCCACAGTACGGAGCACGGCCAATAAAACGTGTTATCCGGAAAAACATCATGAATGCCTTATCAAAAGCTATTCTGTCGGGCACTGTTTCGCCCGGCGAAGCGATAAAAACAGAAGTAAAAGAGGGGGCGTTCGTATTTGAACACTAAACGCCTCATTTCACTAACTTCACCGTGAAGCGATTTTCAGGTTGCGTAAAACGAAGCAGGTAAACCCCGCGTTCCAGAGAACGAATATCAACGGGTACGCCAAATTCAAGCGAAGAAAGTGCCATCCGTCGTTGCCCGTCGAGGCTGAATATTTCCAGTAATCCGGGGCTGCCGGAACCCAGAATGCGGATAATCTCACGGGCCGGATTGGGAACAACCGAAACAGGCAGCGAATGGCTTTCCCGGGTGCCGATAATATAATCAACATATACAGTAAGCGACTCCGACCACTGGCTTTCGCCACAAGCATTTATTGCCCGCACGTAAATCTCAGCCGGACCGGTATACGGGTTAAAATCAACATGCAATGCCGTATCACCATTCACCAGAATCTCAGCAATTCCAGTTGGCATTATTTCCCAATAATAGGCCTCCGCATGAGTTACCGGAGGGATAGTGTACACATATTCACCCAGATTATACCCCGGAATGTCGTCACCTTGCGGTTGTACAGGAACTCCGGGCAAAGGATTTATGGCCACAACCATCGCGTCTTCGGCCTGTTCTCCACCGTAAGCAATCAGGGTAAGCACAACTTCTCCCGCTTCCACATCCTGATCGCCATGATAATATTCAGGCGAGAGAACCGATGGATTGTTAAAGGTGCCATCACCTGAAGTAAGCCATTGCAGGGAGGTATAATTACTGGCCAGTCCATGCAGAAACACCGTATCCCCCTCACAAATTTCCTGATTCTGACCTGCATTTACAGTTGGCAGATCCGAAAACTCCGGGAAATAAATAAAATCGATCATTACACCATCCTCCGTACGCTGTGCCGAAGCGTCGTCTTTCACATACCGCCATTCAAAAGTATACGGGCCTGGCCCGGTATTGTACGTATGCTCAGTCCACGGTTGCTCTCCTCCCCAAGACCCCATCAACACAGAATTCATATAAAACTCCAGTACATCGGAAGGGTCGGAGGCTGTTTTTTTCATAAAAGAAATCTTTCCAAAACCCTGACACTCGGCAGAAAGGATTAGCGAGGAAGTCTGGTTATCGCCAATCGGTCCGCTTTGGGCACCAAAAACCCCATGTCGGGCCGCCTCTTCCGAAATAATCCATGGCATATCCCCTGAAAAATCCCATGAGAAAGCGGAGAAGTCACCGGTTTCAAAATCTTCATCAGGAGCTCGGGCCGTAGTAAAATGCCATACTGAGCCGGTAGTCATCCCAAACTGATTCACGGCATCCACGCGCCAATAATATGTTGTCAGGAAATCCAGGGGTAATTCCGGGAGATAAGAATCGGTCTGAAGCACCATCCCATTTAAAATATTGGAAGGTGGATTATCGGTACCAAAACTAAGTTGATAATAATCAGGGAGGCCACCATTTCCCTGCTGCCATTGAAGCTCAGTATAAACAGACACGCCGGCCATACCATCTTCAGGGGAGATATTCACCACGGAGAGCGGAGGATTAATTACCGCAACAGCATCCAGGTCAAATCCGGCATCCGCA
>RZYD01000484.1 GCA_009930445.1 Bacteroidia bacterium
TTCGGATATCCGTAACGAATTTATTGCCATGGCCGTGTACGCCGCAGCAATGCTGTCGATTTCGATTTGGCGTTACCGAAAAACAACCGGATAAAAAGCGAAAACACCATTCCCCGGGGTCAAAAAAAAAAACATACGAAATGAACTGCAACCCAAACCACTATACCCTATTTTTTGTTATATTGACACACAACAGAACGTACAGTTTTTCAATTCTAAATACTATTTTTGTAAAAATGATAAGAAACATGAAAACATTGCTTTCAACCGTGCTATTTATTCTGATTACGACTTTGACCCTGGCACAGGTTTTTACAGGCAGCACAAAAAAAGAGACCATATTATTTGCCGATCAACAGGCGGTTCTTCAATATAATAAAGGGATTGAATTTTATTCCAGGCAAAATCCCGACAGCGCCATTGCCTGTTTTACGCGAGCGCTTGAATTTGACCCCAAACAATACAATGCACGATTTAACCGTGCAGTACTCTATTTTGAAACCAAAGCGTATGATAAGGCAAAAAATGACCTCAGCCAATTAATTGCAGAAAACCCTTCTGATGGCGTTTTTACACTGCTTGGAAAAACATACCAGAAGCAAAACCTGCACACAAAAGCCATGGAAAGTTATCGTCAAGCGGCAACCCTTAATCCCGTCAACGCCGAAAACTACTATCGGCTTGGATCGGTACAATTACTTGAAGGCCAATATACGGGTGCAATAAAAGATTTCAGCAAAGCCATAGAAATGAACCCCCAATATGCACTGGCCTATAACGACCGGGGAATAGCCCGTCGTGAAATGGGTGATGTTGATGGTGCGATTGCTGATTTTCAAAAAGCAACATTGATCGATTCCAAACTCGATTTCTCCTTTAACAACCTGGGCAATATGCGCATGAAAATGGGGCGTTATAAAGAAGCAGAAACAGACTTTACCGCGGCATTAAAAATCAATCCCGAAAACTATCTTGCCTTTAACAACCGTGGATTAGCCCGATTAAAACTGGAAGAAACGGGCTATGCACTGGAAGATTTTGCGCTGGCTTTAACAATAAACCCCGACTTTTATGAGGCAAAAAACAACCGGGCCTACGGCTTCTTCCTGCAAAAGGAATATAACAAAGCGCTGGAAATGTTTTCCGAACTTATCGAAAGCTATCCCAACACAGGAAAACATTATTATAACCGTGCTGTGGTGAGAGAAATGTTGCGCGATGTTACAGGTGCCTGCAACGACTGGCAGCAGGCATTACAGCTGGGCATTGAAGAAGCAGCTGAATACCTGAAAGAGTGCAAATAAGGATTAACAATTAATAGCAATACAATACAACCATGTGGCTTCAACACACCCATAACAAGGGCAATTACAATTTGCAACAGGCAATACAATTTTCCAATACGATCTAAAATATTGTACTATGAAATATATCCGAATCCTGGCTTTCATCGCATTTCTCCCGTTATCGGGTTGGGCTCAAAACGTTGAGTTTGAAAAAAATAATTTTTCATCCGAACAATATAGCGCCCTCCATGAAGCAAAAAAGAACATAAAAAAGGGCGATAATTACTTCTTTAGTAGCATTCCAGGCTATCAGGCTGCCCTCGAATACTACCTTCAGGCCTACAGTTTTAATCCCGCCAATGCCGAATTGAACTATAAAATAGGCAAATCCTATCTCGGGTCAGTACAAAAAGTAAAAAGTATCCCCTTTCTGGAAAAGGCCGCTTCCCTCAATAAAGAGGTGGGCAAGACTAAAGAGCAACCCTCAGACCTTCAGTACCTCCTGGCCCGGGCCTACCACCTCAATTACGAATTTGACCGGGCAATTACAGCCTATCAAACCTACATGAACAGCCTCTCACCCGCCCATCTCTCAGAAGTCCAGCATGACATTCAGCGAGCCGTGAAGCACTGCAAAACTGCGCAAACCATGATGGCAAACCCTGTAAGAGTTTTTATTGATAACCTCGGCGCCCCAATCAACAGCATTTACCCCGAATATTCTCCTATTATCGACCCTGAAGAAAAAATGCTGGTGTTTACCAGTTGCCGGCCAAGCACCACCGGAGGAAA
>RZYD01000065.1 GCA_009930445.1 Bacteroidia bacterium
GGATTTTCCACTTCCAACCGGACCGAAAATACCAAAAAGACGCGCATGGGTAAGGGGTCGGAAGTCGATGGTTTGTTTTTCCTGATAAGAATAAATTCCTTGTAAGGTTAAAGAAATGGGTATCATCCGTTTTGTCTTGCTAAAATTTCTCTAAAAAGATCCATAATTTCATCGTTGGGCTGTTGCCCTTTCTGTGTTTCAAAGTAATGCTTAAACAGTGTTTCTGTGTTTTGCGTAAGATCGATTTTTATTGATTTTTTCTCCATTTCGGCTGCATTTACCCTGATATCGGGGATAATGGCTACAATTCCGTCGTGCGTTGCGGTTAATTCTTTTCGTTCATTCGCGGTAAGGTAGGCAGGGATAGCTAAAACCAGTTCAATCAATGCTTCAGGATTCGCCAATAATAAGGTTTTGGCCTCTTCCACTGATGCGGCCCGTAGTTGCCGCAGAATTTTTCCTTTCGTAAGTGGAATTTCACTAATATGTAGTGTTTTTTCCGGGGTTGTTTCAATGAGGGTTACACTTTTCGTCTGGTCTGATTCACTAAAACTATACCCCAGAGGACTTCCTGCGTATCGCGCAATGGTTTCTGTTTTCGCGGCATAATGGGGCTTATGAAGATGTCCCAGGGCCGTATAATGAAGATTTCGGGGAATAGCCGAGGTATAAACGACCTGTGCTCCACCGGAATAGAGAATAGGTTTTTCTTCCTCCGGTTCTTCCGGCAAAGGCATCCCTTTTTTGACCATAAATAAATGGGTGAGAAGGATATTAATCCCTGCCTGGTCACAATATTGATCTGCCCGTTGTTGCCAGTGTGTTTGCAGGAGTGCTTGAAACGCTGCCGATGAGTCTTCCTCCTCAAAACAGGTTTTGAATCGGTATTCATTGGCATAGGGTGTAAGTATCATACGCAGTGGATCGGTGATTTGCGGTAATTTAATTTCAATAAATCCGGTATCAGCGCGTAAAATCCTGAGTCCGGTGGCCAATGAAAAAGGTTGGATGTAGGTATTGGGATATCCAGAAAGAACAATACCGCATTCCCGGGCCAGCACATCGGGTGCTTCAATCCTGTCGGGTGAATCATGATTTCCTGCAATGGCAACGACTGCGCGGGTTCCTTCTGCCGATAACCGTTTTAATGTGGTATACAATAAGCTAACTGCTTCAGAAGAAGGGTTAAACGAATCAAATAAGTCACCGGCAACTACGACAGCATGTACTTTCTCGCGGTCGGCGATACGGCAGATTTCATCGCAAACTTCGTATTGTTCAGGCAAGCGGGAGTAGGCTCCAAGGCGTTTGCCAAGGTGCCAGTCTGAAGTATGTAATATTTTCATAGTTGAAGTCAAATACGGTCGGTAAAAGTAGCCATTATCCGATATTATTACTGTGGCAGATCAAACCAAAATTCAGAGCCCGTTCCGGGTTTTGATCGGAATCCTACCGATCCGCCGTGTTCGGTTACGATTTTTTTTACAATGGCCAGTCCTAATCCTGTGCTGGTTTCGCCGCCAGTTGGGCGCGAGGAGGCTTTGTAAAATGGGGTAAACAGTCCCTTGTGCTCCTCTTCGTTTATTCCAATCCCCGAATCAATAACTGTAGTCCGGAGCATAGCCCCCTTTCGACTAACCTTTACAATAACCTGCGAGTCAGGGTAGGAATACTTAACCGCATTACTCACCAGATTCGTCAGAACCTGCTCAATGCGCTGTTTGTCAAGCATGGCAATAATTGGGTCATCGTAATAATCAGTTTTGATTTCAATATTCTTAAGCTTGGCAAAAATTCGGTTGAATTCAATCGTTTTCTGTATAAGATCTTTATAATCAATTGATTCAGCAGCTATGTCCAACTGCCCTGATTCAATTTTTGAAATATCCAGCAGATTATTGATTAGATTCAGGGAATAATCACAACGCTCTTCAATAATATTTAAATACTCAATTTGTAAATTTTGGGGTAAGGAATTTATTTCTAATGCAATAAGATTTGCCATACTGGCGGCGACTCCAATCGGATTTCTTAAGTCATGCGCAGCGGTACGGATGAATGTATTTTTCTCTGAATTCAGGATTTCCAAATTTTGGTTGATTTTTTCTAACTCTTCCGTCCGTTCCTTTACTTTTTGATCCAGTTCCTTATTGTGCTGTTTAAGTTTCAGCATGAGGTTCCGGTTGGTATGAATGAGGTCATATTTTTCAAAGGCTTCATTTAAGATGGCTTCCAATTCTATCGAATTCCATGGCTTCTGGATATATCGGTAAATGCTGCCGTGATTAATCGCATCAATTACTGCTTCGATGTCAGTATATCCGGTAAGTAGTAGCCGGATGGTATCAGGGTGGCTCTCTTTCAAAATCCCAAACAGTTCCACGCCGGACAATTCCGGCATTCGTTGATCGGAAATCACAACCTGGATGTCATGTTCCTTCATCATTATAATGGCCTCTTTGGGATCCGAACAAGTTAATACATTGTATTTCCTTCTGAATTGCCGCTGGAGTGAATGAAGAATCTCGACTTCATCATCAATTATCAATATATTTCTGTTCATTTATTTTTTTGTATTAGGAAGTTGTATTGTGAAGCAAGTGCCTTTATTAAACTCAGTAGTAAATGATATTTCACCTTGATGTAATTCGGTAATTATACTGTGTGTAATCGACAAACCAAGACCTGTGCCTTTTCCTGGTTCTTTTGTCGTAAAAAACGGGTCGAAGATTTTATCCCTTGCTGATTCGGGAATTCCGCAGCCATTGTCTGCAATGCTGATTTGCAAATGTGGATCCGATAACGTGCAGTGAATTGCAATTGTTCCGTGATTATCTATGGCGGCGACTGCATTGAGCAGGATATTCATAAGGGCCTGATTGAGCTCAGCCGGGTAACAGGTAAAGAAAAGGGGTGAAGTGGGTGTTATTTCAATTTTAATGTTGCGCTTCTGTAATTCAGCATGAAGAATCGAAAGAGTGCTATTGATATTCTCAATGATATCAATCCGTTTGTATTCTGCTTGATTTTTTCGGCTAAAATGATTCAGGTCAGCGATAATTTTTTGAATTCTGCGGATTCCTTCTGTAGCACCGGCAATAACCTCTTCAAATTCGTCCAGGGCAAGTTGCGTTCGATATTCCTCCTTTATTTGCTGAAGCGCTGAGGAGAGGCCGGTGTAATTTTTAGCCTGATTCTCTATCGTCTGTAGTGTTAACGATAAATCTGAAAAATCAAGGCTTATGGTATGAATGTTACTACTGATAAAGGAGAGTGGATTATTGATTTCATGCGCTATTCCGGCCACCAGCTGGCCCAGTGAGTTCATCTTTTCGGAATGAACTAACATTGCCTGCATATTTTTTAAGGTATTTAGCGTGTGTTCAAGCTTTTTGTTTTTCAACACCAATTCACGTTGGAGGTTATTGATTTCCCGGTTTTGGGCTGCGATTTGGTGATTACTCTCCCGAAGATCGGCATTATTTACTGAACCGAATAAGATGTAAATATTTCCTGCTTTTTGTATCGTCCCTTCAATGGTAAGGCCGATTTCACCGGGTTCGTAGAAAGAAATTTTTCCGGTATATAATACGCTATCGCGACTGCTCTTCAGGAGCCCGGGGATATCGGGTGAGGCATACTGTATTGATGGACGATTTCGGAATAATAACCTGAATCCCGGATTGCAAAAGGAAATCTCGCCCCCCGCATTAAATATGGCGAGGCAAAAGGAAGTGCTGTTTAAAACGGCTGGATACAAGACTTCCCTGTAGGTTTCAATAATTTCAGCTATACCCATTATCTTTTTAACGATAACATAAAAAATTCGTATTATTCCCCGCTGGAGAGTGAAGTGAAGATGGGAATATTTACCTGCATCCAGAAATAGTAAGGTAAAATTTCCCGACAGGCCGCATCGCTTAATTCCATTTTTATTGCGTTAACCCAGGCGTTTAACTGGGCCGCCCAGTACAGACTTGAAAAACCATGATGGCAATACGATTTAAAGACCCATAAAACTGTACTGACAAACACTTCCGGATTATAATGAATGAACAGGCTATACATAAACCGGGCATGATTCTGATGATTATCCTTCATCATTTGTTCGTTCGATGGCCCTGTCAGTGCTTCCGTATCCGGCCGTAGGGCAAAGGCTTCATTTACATGATGAATCATTTTATCCATCTGTTGTTTGTATTCATCGGCAGCAGATGGCCTTACGGGAAAAAGATCTGCTGCAGTCTGTAGTAAATAGGTTTTATCCATATTTGTTAAGTTGATTGCGTTAAAAATTGGTTGACTTCATATAAATCATGCAGAATTAGTACCTTTTCCCGGCTGCCAAGCAAATTTTCCCCTCCGTGGCGAAATGCCTGCCCCCCGACAAGAATCAGGGCGTCGGGAAAATTATTTTGAATTTTTTCAATCATACTTAGGAGTACGGGCAAATTAAAATAGATACTTGCTGACAAAGCGAAAACGGCGGGGTTGATTTTTTTTGCATATTGAATCAGATCGTTCAGCGGCGTATTTGAACCCAAAAAGTGCGTATCCCATCCCTGGACTTCAAATAAGTCAGCTACCATTTTAATGCCTACCTGATGGTATTCATTTTCAACACAACCCAACAAGATTGTTTTATTCCCGGTGCTTTCCGTAATCATAAATGCAAGCATCTGATTCATTATCGCTTCCGTAATTGCTGTTGCAATATGCTCCTGTGCTACCGTAATGATATTGGATTCCCAGAGTTCTCCAACCCGGTACAATGCAGGTTTAATAATGTGTTCATAGATATCTGTTACGGATTCTCCTTGGTTGAGCAGGGATAGAATTACCTCCTGAGCACCCTGTTTATCGGATTTTAATAAAGCCTCAAGGTAGTTCTTTACGCGTAATTGCCTGTCGATGTTCACATCCATACTTTTTTCTTCTAACAGGATAAAGATACACAAAATCCGATAATTTGTATCCACTTTTCCAACCCCGTCGTGTATTTTGGAATATGCTGACCCCCTTAAAATAAATTTAAAATAATGGACTCAACTTTTGCACTGGCATAATAGGTTTGCAATTGCTGACAAATATGCAATAAGCAGTAAATGATCTTCAATTGAATAGTTTGTTAAAATATTTGACTATTTTTGAATATCTATCGGATATTATTTATTTTGAAGCATATTCCGGTGATAGAAACCCCCTGAATCGTTTTGATAATAAAAAAGACCGCTCCGAGGAGATCGGAGTCGGCCCAATAAACCCACAAAACCAATATGAACGCTTTGCTACAGAACGCAGCCAGCGTCATCGCTAAGATTAACGATAAAAGAGGAGTTCTCTGTATTTTGGCAATGGCCAAAGCTCATTATCGACAGTCAGTTCCAGCTTATCAATGTGATAGCGGATAGTATCCAGAAAGGGACGAACGGTTTCAGCATACGCGTAGGCCCTTTCCTCTTCGTTAATGATTGCATTGGCTTTTTTCCTTGCTTCGGTCATATCCCGTACATTGATTTTAATAAATGCGATATGATAGGAAATATCTTTGATAACATCGATCTCGGGGGATGCAATTTCATTATATTCACGCTCTGGCAAGATATCTTTTAGTCCTTTAATGTTTTTGATTAAACTATTTTGATAGTTAAGGGCAACGGGTACGATATGGTTTTTGGTTAAATCACCCAACACTCTGGATTCAATCTGTAGTCGTTTTGTGTAATTTTCAACACGCACTTTATACCGGGCTTTAAGTTCACGTGGCGTTAGAATATTTAAGGGGAAAAACAGGTCTTTTGCCTGCTGACTGTCGTAAGCTTTTATCGGATCGAGTGTTCCCTGATAAATTTTTAATCCCCGAAGTTTTGCCTCTTCGTGCCAGCTTTTACTGTAACCATCGCCTTCAAATAAAATGGGCCGAACTTCAATTACCGTGTCCCTGAGTACTTGAAATATTGCTTCATCGCGTTTAATACCTTCTTTAACGAGCACTTCCACTTTCGTGGAAAAGTGGCGTAACTCATTGGTAAGAGCAGTTGTTAATACAGTAATGGGTGCGGCACAATTGATACTGGAACCGGGAGCCCGGAATTCGAAACGGTTTCCGGTAAAAGCAAAAGGTGAGGTTCTGTTTCTGTCGGTATTATCGAGTAATATATCCGGTATGCGTCCGATATCAAGTTTCAGTTCCGCTTTCTCGTCGGGTGTCATTTTTTCATCCGGAACCCGGTTTTCAAGTTCCTTCAGGATTCGTGAAAGGGTAGTTCCTATAAAAACAGAGATGATGGAAGGCGGAGCCTCATGGTCACCCAACCGATGTTCATTATCGATGGAGGCAATTGAGGCATAAAGCAGATCAGAATGATGATAAACAGCCGCTATGGTATTAATTAGAAAAGTGAGAAACTGCAGGTTTTTTTTTGGTGTTTTTCCCGGAGACAGCAGGTTGACGCCCGTATTGGTGAATAAAGAAAAGTTATTGTGCTTGCCGGAGCCGTTGATTCCTTTGAAAGGCTTTTCGTGCAACAGCACTTTAAAATTATGCCGTGTTGCCACCTTATCCATTATATCCATGAGCAGCATATTATGGTCAATGGCCAGGTTGGCTTCCTCGAAAATTGGTGCACATTCGTACTGGTTTGGTGCAACCTCATTATGCCTGGTTTTAATAGGAATTCCCAGTTTATAACATTCTATTTCAAGGTCTTTCATATAGGCGGATACCCGGAGTGGAATCGAACCAAAATAATGGTCGCTCAGTTGCTGATCTTTTGCCGAAGCATGGCCCATTAGTGTACGTCCGGTGAGTTGAAGGTCAGGACGGGCATTATAGAGGGCTTTATCAACAAGAAAATATTCCTGTTCCCATCCCAGATTTGTGGTTACGGAAGTTACCTCTTTGCTAAAATAAGAACAAATCTCAGTGGCCGCTTTATTGAGTGCATTCAGGGCACGCAGCAATGGCGTTTTATAATCAAGGGCATCGCCTGTGTACGATACAAATACCGTAGGGATACATAACGTTCGATCGATCAGAAAGGCAGGAGAGGTAGGATCCCAGGCGGTATAACCTCTGGCTTCAAAGGTATTGCGAATCCCTCCGGTGGGTAAACTGGAAGCATCCGGTTCCTGCTGCACCAAATGACCTCCTTCAAATGACTCAATTACACTGTTTTGTGCATTTACCTGAAAAAACGCATCATGTTTTTCGGCGGTAGCGCCGGTTAACGGATGAAACCAATGCGAGTAGTGCGTGGCACCCTGATCTACCGCCCAGGCTTTCATCCCTGCAGCAACCTGATCGGAATAACGTCGCTCAATAGGCTCGCTGTTGTCGATGGCTTCAATCACACGCTGATAGGCGTCGTGCGAAAGATAGGCCCGCATTTTATCCCTATCAAAAACACAACTTCCAAAATAATCGGAAATTCTTTCCCGCGGAAAACTAACAGGTATCGGTTTTCGGGCTAATACTTCCGCCAGGGCCATAAAACGTAACTTGCTCATAAAATACCTGTTTTTTTATGCTTACCCCCTGAATTTTGTAAGGGTTGTGCAAATATAGCGATATTTTTATAAAACCAGGGGTATAATTTAGGGGGTATATAAAAATTATTAACATTTAAATAACATTTCAAAAAGCGCAAACGTTTGCAAAAATCCTGATTTTCGTCAGACCCATGATTTTTTTAGTATATTTGGTTTCCATTTTTATGAATCTAAATCAAATTACAATGAAAAATGCGTTTCGGACTTTTTGCATCACCGCAACAGTGCTAATTTCAGCCATGGCTGTTAATGCACAATCGATTGAAGGGATTTGGAAAACGGTCGACGATAATACCGGAAAAACCAAATCGGAGGTTCAACTCGAAATTAAAAATAATGCCCTGTATGGCACGATAGTTAAACTTTACAAAGAACCGGGTGAGAATCCTGATCCTGTATGTAATGTATGTGAAGGTGCATTTAAAGGGAAAAAAATTATCGGTATGCAAATCGTAAACCGTTTAAAAAATGACGGAACCGAATGGAAAGCCGATAATGGTATTCTGGATCCGGAAAATGGTAAATGGTACGATTGTAAGATGTGGGTGAACCAGGACAATCCCAATGAGTTGAAAGTACGGGGATATATCAGTTTTCTATATCGCACACAAACTTGGTATCGAGTACAATGATGAGTTGTAAGCCGGTTTTCCGGCTTTTTTAGTGTATACCATTCAAGTGTTCAACGACGATTTTTACTCCGATAAGTATGAGGATAATTCCGCCCGCTATTTCCATACGCATCCGGCGAAATTTTACTTTTGCTCCGATATAAAGACCCGCCAAGGAAAAAACAAGGGTTACCAGGCCAATCAGAAGTACAGCCGTTAAAATATGAAAATCAAGAAAAGCAAAACTAACTCCTACTGCCAGCGCATCAATGCTTGTCCCAACGGCCATAGTAATTAATGTTCTGTTATTTAGCGGATTAAAGCACCTCTGATCTTGCTGTTTACATCCTTCAATGAGCATTTTTATGCCTAGAACCGTTAGAATTCCAAATGCAATCCAATGATCATAATCGGCCACTGTTTCCCTGAAACTGAGCCCGGCGAACCATCCCACGAGAGGCATACCGGCTTGAAATATTCCAAGCGTGAGGGCAATTTTCAGGGCTTCCGGTTTTTTAAACCGTTGCAGGCAAAACCCGCTCAAAACGGATACTGCAAGGCTGTCCATGGAAAGACCGATTGCAATAATGACCAAAGTTAGTATCTCCATTGCGGCAAAAATACGAAACAACTTTTATTATGCACCCATACTCTTTTTTTGCTGCATCAATTCTTTATCTTTGCATGATAAATTATTGATATGACACTACAAATCAAAGAAGTAATAAGCAAAAGCGATCTGAAAAATTTTGTTCGTCTTCCCTTTCTGATTTACCAGTCGAATCCTTACTGGGTTCCTCCCATAAAAAAAGATGAAATTAACTCGCTTGTACCCGCCAAAAACCCGTGTTTTAAATTTGTCGATGCAAAATTCTGGATCGTATATAAAAACAATATGCCGGCTGGCCGTATTGGTGCAATGGTTCATCATAAAGAAATCGAAAAAACAAAAAAAAAGCTGGGCCGGTTTACCCGCATCGAGTTTATCGATGATAACGAGGTGGTAGATGCCTTGTTTTCCACTGCAGAAGCCTGGCTTCTGCAGCAAGGTATGGAAGGAATTCATGGGCCACTGGGTTTTACCAACCTCGACCATCAGGGGATGCTGATCGACGGGTTTAACTTTATGCCATCCATCGCCTCTGAATACCACATGGAGTATTATCGGAAGCATATGCAGCGATTAAATTATAAAAAGGAAAACGACTGGCTTGAATTTCGACTGACTCTGGGCAATGAAATTCCCGAAAAAGCAACACGGCTTTCGGATATGATGCTTCAACGATTCAATTTAAAAGTCAACCACTTCAAAAACACTAAAGAATTAAAACCCTGGATCCCAAAGCTGTTTAAAACATTAAATATCGCATTCTCTGAATTGGCTTATGTGGTCGGGTTGGACGATGATGTAATTTCCTTCTATATTAACCGCTACCTGCAGGCCATTAATCCGGCCTATGTTAAAGTATTAAGCGACGATCAGGATCAGGTAGCCGGTTTTATCATTGGCGTCCCATCGCTTTCCGAAGCTATGCAAAAAATAAACGGCAAGGTTACGTTATTTAATGCCTCTGCAATTCTTAAGGCGAAAAAGAAACCTGAGGTGGTTGATCTTTTCCTTACCGGAGTATTACCCGATTATCAGGGGAAAGGCGTTAGCGCAATCCTGATTAACGAATTACAGAAAGTAATGATTCAGGATGGCGTTGAACAAGTGGAAACAACAGGCATCTTTGAAAGCAACAACAAAGCCATCCAACACTGGAAAAATTATCAGCATATTCAACATAAACGCAAACGCTGTTTTGTTAAATTATTTC
>RZYD01000485.1 GCA_009930445.1 Bacteroidia bacterium
GACCGATGCAGTGACCCATCCGGGCGATAAAATTCTGATTCAAACTCCGGTGTACCATCCGTTCTACTCGATAGTTAGCGATCAGCAAAGGGAATTGGTTACCAATCCCTTAATTTGTTCTAAAAGCGGCAGATATATTATTGATTTTGATGATCTTGAAAAAAAACTCGCAGACAATGTCAAAATGATGATTCTCTGTCATCCGCATAATCCGGTGGGCAGAGACTGGGAAGAGGAAGAATTGCGAAAAATCCTGCAATTGTGTGCGGCAAACGATGTATTACTGGTATCGGATGAAATCCATTCCGACCTCATCATTGCAAAGAAAAAACACCCGATCACCGCGAGTATTTCCGCAGCTGAACGGCCCTTGATCATCACCTGTATGTCGGCCAGCAAAACCTTCAATATGGGCGGATTATTCACGGCCTATATGATTTTCGAAAATCCCCTGCTGAAACAGAAATACGATGCGATTCTAAAACGGTACCACATTTACGGTAACCTGTTCGGTTTTCTGGCACTGGAAGAGGCCTACAACCAAGGCGAAGCATGGCTGGAGGCGCTGCTGAATTATCTCAGGGAAAATATCCGTTTTGTGGCTGAATTTCTCAGCGACCAACTTCCTGAAGTTACGTTTCACTGGCCCGAAGCAACCTACTTGCTATGGCTCGATTTCAGGCGTTTGGGTTTACCTCAGCATGCCCTGAAGGAGTTACTGATCCGTAACGCCCGACTGGCATTAAATAACGGGACTGATTTCGGGGCAGACGGCGAAGGATTTATGCGGTTAAATATCGCCTGTCCTCAGGCCACCTTGAAAAACGCTTTAATTCACTTAAAAATAGCAGTGGATGCATTAAAATAATCACTATAAGTAAATGATAAACAATTTATTATAGAACGAATTTAGAATCATTCTAATCAAAAAAAAAAAAGATAAAACCCTTTTATGATTAAATTAGTGTAGTACCTTTGCAAAAAATTTTACCCCATGAAACCTACTCATATTGAACACATTGGAATTGCTGTAAAAAGCCTTGAAGAAAGTATACCCTACTACGAAGAAGTGTTGGGATTAACGTGCTATGCCATTGAAGAAGTTCCGGAGCAAAAAGTAAAAACAGCATTTTTTAAAGTGGGGCAAACAAAGATTGAGTTATTGGAATCGACCGACCCGGAAGGCCCCATCGGAAAATTTATTGAAAAAAAAGGAGAAGGCATTCATCACATGGCATTTGCCGTAGAAGGCCTTGAAAAAAGGCTGGAAGAGGTGGAAGGCAAAGGGGTCAGATTGATTGACAAAACGCCCCGTAAAGGCGCAGAAGGGTTGGATATTGCCTTTTTGCACCCCAAATCGACACATGGGGTTTTAACTGAATTTTGCGAAGACAAAACAAATAAATCCTTGTAAGGTATTAAAATTATAAACAAAGCATGAGCAATCAGGACAAGCTAAAAGAGCTGATCGAGTTAAGGGAGAAGGCAAAACTCGGTGGCGGAGAAAAGCGCATTCAATCACAACATGCCAAAGGAAAATTTACGGCCCGCGAGCGTATCGAGACTCTTCTTGACGAAGGGAGTTTTGAAGAATTTGATATGTTCGTAACCCACCGTTGTACAAATTTTGGCCTGGAAAAACAGATCTTTCTCGGCGATGGTGTGGTTACCGGGCACGGAACCATCGACGGGCGTGTAGTGTACGTATTCTCTCAGGATTTCACAGTTTTAGGCGGATCACTGTCAGAAACCTTTGCACAGAAGATATGTAAAATTATGGATCAGGCCATGAAAGTGGGGGCACCCCTTATCGGGATCAACGACAGCGGGGGCGCACGTATTCAGGAAGGGGTTAACAGCCTGGCCGGATATGCTGAAATTTTTGAGCGCAATATTTTAGCCTCCGGTGTTATTCCGCAAATCTCGGCCATCTTTGGCCCGTGTGCCGGCGGCGCTGTGTATAGCCCTGCCCTCACCGATGTGGTTATTATGAGCGAAGAATCTTCGTATATGTTCGTAACCGGACCTAAAGTAACCAAAACCGTTACCGGAGAGGATATCACCACCGAGGA
>RZYD01000486.1 GCA_009930445.1 Bacteroidia bacterium
CCCCTTAAAAATTAAAATCGATTCTGGTTTTATCGGAAGCTGCACCAATGGTCGTATGGAAGATATGGCCGCCGCTGCCGCTATTCTCAAAGGCCGAAAAGTGGCGCCTGGAGTGATGTTGAAAATAGTTCCTTCCACCGAAGAAGTCTGGGCTGAATGCCTCGAAAAAGGTTTTATCTCAATTTTTAAGGCAGCGGGTGCATTGGTTTCCAACCCGGGATGTGCCGGCTGTGCTGCCGGTCAGGTGGGACAAAATGGCCCGGGTGAGGTTACCGTCTCCACCGGAAACCGCAACTTCCCCGGGAAACAAGGGAAAGGGGAAGTTTACCTTGCCTCACCTGATGTCGTCGCTGCATCGGCAGTGGCTGGTTTTATAACAACCCCTGACCACATCCCCGACGAACCCATGAATTGGGATTTTGCACTCCATCCGCCAAAAAGCAAGGCACCAGAAAAAAAAGAAAAACAGCAGGTCGATCGCCCAATAGAAGTGGAAGGCCGCGTGTGGTTTATCCGGGAGGATAATATTGATACCGATATGATTTTTCATAACCGTTATCTAACCATTACCAATAGAAACGAAATGGGACCCTGCACCTTTGATAACCTGAAGGGCTATGAAGATTTCGCGAAAAAAGCCAAACCCGGTGATATCGTAGTCGTTCAGAAAAACTTCGGCAGCGGGTCGTCACGCCAACAGGCCGTCGATTGTTTTATGGCTCTCGGTATTCAGTTGATCCTTGCCGAATCGTTCGGCGCTATCTATGAACGCAATGCCATTAATGCCGCAATGCCTATTATGACCTATCGGTCGATGGACGAAATAGGATTGGAAGAGGGACATATTATCCGCGTGAATTTTGAAACCGGAAAAATTGTAAACCGCTCCAATCAAAGAGAAATGGTGGCTGATAAATTCTCTGAAGTGCAGATGGATATCTATCAGCAGGGAGGATTATTTTAAAAAAGATCCATTATCCAATAATTAATAAACCTTCATCAACAGACGAATTCAAATTCGTCTCAAATGTGCCGTGCAGGGGGGGTGTGTAATGGGTACAAGTCATAAAGGCACCGAATGACCGGAATCCTGTCGTTGCGGGCAAGGGGGTTGCGGGCGACTGCAAATTTGAAGAAAGCCTAAGGCAAAAGATTGCTATAACGCACAGAAAATGGCGAACAGGCTCGATCCCGGGGTAAGTGGCCCTGGAATACTTATGCCTGGGAAGTATGCAGAACCATAGGGAATAAATCCATCATTCGAAACGGAAGAAACAATAACTTACCCCCGGGAGATCTTCGCCGAGAGGGTTCGCTAAGAAGTCAGCCGAAGGCATAGTACCCGAAGTATGCACACTGGAGAGGCACAATTTTGTTAACCAGTAAAGACGTGGAAAGAGGGGTTACGGCGGAATGCAGCAGAAAAGGCCTGAACTCGTTACACAAGAAGTTATGTTTGACTCTGCGGGAAATCCATTACGCTACGACACGGACGGAATCCGAAAAACATGGATACGGGAGCTGAAGCCTATTTACTAATCGACCGACAGCGCATTTTAAGCCAAAACAAATTAAAGCAGTAGCAACTTGCAAATCTTTAATATATTTTCTACTTTTAGCTCCCTAAAACTTCAATACCTTGCCGGCAAGAAGAATCATATTAAATTGTGCGATGTACAAGAGTACCGGGTTGGTGTGGTGTATACACCCTGCTGATGAAGTTATTGCAAAGACAATCAGCAAGTTACCGGGCGCACGGTATAGTAAGAGCCGGGCGCAGTGGTATTTTAAGCGCAGTGAATTTGATCTGCATCAGTTTTATGCCGCTTTATCACCCATAGCCTTTATCGACTACACCGATCTGAAGAATTCGCCAAAGCCAGTGCAGCTACCACTTTCCAAAGTAACTCCAGCCAAAGAGCCGGTAAACATTCCTGAAGCATATACCGATACCCTGATCCGGAAGCAATACAGTGAACAGACGAAGAAGACCTATACAGCGTATTTTGCGGATTTTATGCGATACTTTAAAGATCGGGCGCTGGACGGGATAACTCGGGATGAAACAAATG
>RZYD01000066.1 GCA_009930445.1 Bacteroidia bacterium
CGGATGAAGAACGATGAGCTGGCACTGGCAAAAAGTCTTTTTAACCTCGAAACCGATCAAGGCCATAATAGTGTGTACGAATACAAAATGATAATGGATAACCCCAAACGGGAAGGCGGGAAATATCGCGTGCAAGGTACCCTGAAAGGCCGGTTTAATGCTAATTATGCCATTGAATACCAAAATCTTAAAAATATATTGTCGGAGTTGGCCATGGAAACCATTGAGATGAAATACACGCTTCCTATGGCGTATAATGTGGCCCCCGGAAGCAGCAGAACCATTACCTACAACCGGTATATGTTTAAAACGTATTATAAAAATAAAAAGGGAAAGATAAAATCCGACTCCCGATCAGTGGATATGATTCTGCCAGCGGTGGAGCAGGAAATAATGGGTAAGCGGGCAGCAGAAAGTGGGAACAGAAGCCGTGCCAACCTCAAATTTGTAGCGAATCAGGAGGCGAATCCGGTGTATGGTCTGTTCTTTAAAAAGTATGAAAAACCCTTTACTCAGGAAGACAAGAATAGGTTGAATAATAGTCGTTACGACCGTGTGGAGTTGGTGTATGATTTTTTTGAGAAAGATTATTCACCTTACATTTTTGTTATTATGGAAGGTAGCACACTGTTATCGGATGCTAAATATATTACCTTTTATAAATTTATGAACGAGGAAACCCTGCAAGTGCTGAAGAATTATATTGCTGAAATTTTTGAAAATACGCATTGTAAAATCGTATACGAAATGGAAGGTGCAGAGAATGTGGAACTGATTCCCGAGAAGTATTATTCGCAGGTGTTTTCACTTTATCCCGAACTTTGGAGCGATAAGGCGGATATTTTGTATAACGGGTATGTCTTTTTTAAAAGGGATGATTTAGTTTTTTCTTTTCCGGTGGAGCAAGTATTCGCTGCGGAAGCATTTTCCAAAATCCGGCAGGTTTCGGTTGAACCATGGTTTGAAAAGGAAAAATAGCACTGGATTTTTATTGTGGCACCTAAAACCCGGCAGATTATTGTAAAGAATACGCTACAACACTTTCAGCATGAATTCTTGTAGTATCAAATAATATAACTTTTACCTCTTCTTGTTTAACCAGCAAGGGAATTTCTGTACAACCCAGTATTACCCCTTCTGCTCCTTGCGCAACAAGCGCATTAATAATAGTAATAAACCGGACTTTTGACGATGGATTAATTTGCCCCAGGCACAGTTCATGATAAATTACATCATGGACAATTTGTCGGTCTTTTTCGTCAGGAGTAATCACGTCAAGCCCATATTTGTTAATCAGGCGGCCTTTGTAAAAATCCTCTTCCATAGTGAATTTTGTACCCAGGAGACCAATTTTTTTAAGTCCATGTGCTTTGATTTTTTCTGCAGTTGCATCGGCGATATGGAGAAGGGGGATGTTGATTTTGTTTTGAACAGCATCTGCCATTTTATGCATCGTATTCGTACAAATCACAATAAAATCAGCGCCACCTTTTTCTAATGTTTGTGCAGAATTTATCAACAGGGTTGTTGCTTTTTGCCAATTTCCGTGGTGCTGCAATGTGGCTATTTCATCAAAATCAACGGAATACATTAAACATTTGGCAGAATGCAAACCGCCAAGTTTTTCTTTCACTTGCTCGTTGATAATGCGGTAATATTCAAGAGAAGATTCCCAGCTCATCCCTCCGATAAGTCCTATTATTTTCATTGAATTCTGGTTTAACCGTTACTGCAAATTTAATAATAATCTTTAAGATAATGGGGGTGGAACGGTCTGTTCTATTCTTCATCATGCCACACGACCCACCGTTAAGGATAATATATTTTGCCTCTCCCTTTAGTTTTGTCCGTGCGATAAGTTAATTATTTCATACCGTAATGGAGGGCTTCAGAAAAGGAATTATAACTGGATGAGCAGGATTTCGTTTTTTCCGTTGCGCACTATTTCCACCACTGCGGTTTCACCGGGCTTTAGCGTACCCAGCCGGTGCATATAGGAATAGATGTTGGTCACTCTTTCGCCATTAATGGCCACAATGCGATCGCCGGTTACTATTCCTCCCTTATCGGCCGGGCCTCCGGGGCGAACGCCATCCACACCCAAGCCATCATTATTTTGTGATACCATGTCGGGCATAATACCGAGGGTCACTTTCAACCGCATACTGCTGCGGGAATCTCCGGTGGCACTCCTGGTTTTCTGAAACGACAAGGGTTTCTCCATGGTTGTTACTTCCTGCAGTAATCTGGCACTAAAACGCGCAATGGCTTCTGCTGCAATCGCATCGATAGCGGCTACATCGTCGAAGGGGGTATGATAATCCTGATGGGCTCCGGTGGAAATAAAAAATACAGGAACATCCAGGGCATAAAAGGAGGCGTGATCTGAAGGTCCATACCCATCGGTGCTTTTTGCCACTCCGAAGGTATACCCTTCCAACGCGCGGTCGATCAGTGAATCCGCTTCTAACGAAGTTCCTGTCCCGCCAATACTAATTTTTCCCTTCTCTTTATTGTACCGCCCGATCATGTCAAAATTAAACATTGCCATTAGCTTGTCTTTCTCCACCGGTAGATTTCTTGCCATATATTTTGAACCCACCAGTCCTGATTCTTCAGCGGTAAAGGCAGCAAACAGAATCGAGCGGGGATGCCTTGCCGTATGGGCGGCAAAATACTGTGCCAGTTCAATTACTGCGGCTACGCCGGAGGCATTGTCGTCGGCGCCATTATGTACCGCCATCGTGTCGGGCATTCTTGATCCGGATCCGGGGCCGCCAAATCCCAGATGGTCGAAATGCGCACCAACAAGCAGGTATTCATCGCTTAACCCTGGATCACTTCCGGGAAGAAGGGCCACTACATTGGCCGTATGGGAGAACGTTTTGTCCAGCTGAACCGTCACTGTTATTTCCGTGTTGGTTTCAAACGACAATGGATGCCGGTTACGATCCAGTTTTTCATTCAACTCAGCAATTGTCCCTTTTCCTTGTAGTATTCTGTTGGCGGCTTCGCGGGTTATATATACAACCGGGATAGAGGCGGAAGCCCCGCTTCGGTCGAAATATTGTCGCGGAAGCTGGTCGGTCGCTTCCATGGAAGGAGGTACTACCAGTAATACTCCGGCTGCTCCGTTATCAATAGCCGTTAACACTTTTGTGCAGTCTTTACTGTAAGGAATAAAGGACGAACGGACTGCGTCGATTTCAGGGTCGCCAAGAAGTAACATTACCCATTTTCCTTGTGGCCGGATCTCCTGATAATCATTCCACTTTAAACTATCCTCCTGTATGGCAAAACCATATCCACAAAAAATAACCTTTGAAGCGAGGGTTCCGTTTCCTGAGTAGAGCGCTGGAGCGTACATTGTATTGATTTGCAGGGAAACGTTGTTTAGCTGAAAGTTACATTCAGGCGAGGGTTTGATGTCGGATATCAGATCAAACGATTGATAACCGTCATCATAAAGCAATTCGAGGCCAGCCTCCTGAAAATGGTCACGAATATAGGCCGCCGCAAGTTTATCCCCTTTGGTGCCGGGCAGGCGTCCTTCCAGCGAATCCGAAGCGAGATAGGAAATATGTTGCAGCAACTCACCGGAGGTAATGGCCGGATTATATTGTGCCAGTCCGGGAAAACCGGCAGCAAGCAAGAAAATAAAAGGGAACAGATGTTTCATAGGATAGGAGTTTTCGATAAAAATATATGATTTTTTGTAGTAACAATTCTTTTAGCGTTTTTAACCCACGATAATTCTTCCCATAGCACTGTTTATTTTACGTTGAATATCCTGCAATGCTTTGATATACTCCATTTTTGCCTGTAAGGCTTCTTCATCCGTAATTTCGCTCATTTCTTTAAAATGTTGTGCTAACTTTCGCTCTATTTTTCTTGATTTAAAGGCGTTAACACTATGAATAACGGCCGATTGAAGGCGATCTTCCTCGCGTTTCACATAAATTTTATTCTTTCGCCAGTTTTCACTCAGGCTGTATGGCGTCGACATGATGTCAATAACCATCTGCGAGATGGCAGGGTTGGTATAGTTAATCAGGTACTCCTGAGTGGTAAACTCACCGTGTTCAAGTTTTTCAAAAATTAAATCATAGATCGCCTGATAAATGGGATTCTCGAATTTAAAATCATCTTCCTGTATATGCGAAACTACATAACTGGCGATATCAATCACCTGAATATCAGTTTTTGAAACAGGTAACCCGGTATTTTCGTTGTTTTCATTTTCGGGAATCTGAATCTCTTCTTCGGCAAACTGAAGCAATATTCTGATGATGTCACGTTCCTGTCCCTCGCTTTTTGAAACCTCTGCTTTTTCAGTTTTCAGCAGTGTGCTTTTCGGTTTTATTATCGGGTCGGGGATAAAATTATCGTATTTTCCTGAGAAACGTTTTCGGTAGATTTTGTTGATTTCAGCCACTAAAATCTGTTCAGAAACTTCAAGAAGCACGGAGCATTCTTTCACATAAACTGAACGCGTTATCCCGTCAGGGATCAAAGAAACCGATTTAACGATATCACGAATCAGGGAAGCCTTTTTTATGGGATCTTTCCCGGCCTCCTGACGCAGGATATCCGTTTTAAAGAGGATAAAATCTTTTGCACCCTCCGTGATAAACTCTTCCAGTTCTGAGGTACGGTGATTGCGGGCAAAACTGTCGGGGTCTTCCCCTGGTGGAAAGAGAACAATTTTTACATTCATCCCCTCTTCCAGAATCATATCAATTCCACGGAAAGAGGCTTTAATCCCGGCCTCATCCCCGTCGTACAAGATGGTTATATTGGGCGTATACCGTTTAATAAGTTTTATCTGATCTGTAGTCAGGGAGGTACCTGAGGAAGCCACCACATTGGTAACACCGGCCTGATGCAGCGAGATAACATCGGTATATCCTTCCACAAGGTAGCAGTTGTCTTTTTTTACCATTTCAGTACGGGCAAAGTAAATCCCGTACAAGACTTTGCTTTTGTTGTAGATAATCGATTCAGGGCTGTTCAGGTATTTGGGTTTGTCTTTTTCTGCTGAGAGAATTCTTCCCCCAAAACCGATAATTCTTCCCGACAGGTTATGAATAGGAAAAAGGACGCGACCGCGAAAACGGTCATACCGTTTACCCTCTTTAATAATGGTGAGGCCTGTTTTTTCGAGGTATTCGATTTTATATCCTTCTTCTATGGCTTTGGAAGAAAAGGCATCCCAGGTATCCTGGGCATAGCCCAGTTGAAATTTTTCGATACTATCGTCCCTAAACCCGCGGTGTTTGAAATAGGAGAGTCCGATACTTTTTCCCAATGCAGTATTGTGGAGCATTCTGGAAAAATATTGTTGTGCATAGGCTGTAACCGCCATCAGCGATTCGCGCTCATCCTGGGCATGCTGTTCTTCTTCTGTTATTTTTTCCTCTTCAATTTCAATATGATACTTTTTTGCCAGAAATTTCAGGGCTTCAGGATAGGAGAAATGTTCGTGTTCCATCAGAAAACCCACGGCATTTCCGGCTTTACCGCAACCAAAGCATTTAAAAATTCCCTTTGCGGGAGAAACGGTAAAAGAGGGGGTTTTTTCGTTATGAAACGGGCATAATCCCAGTAAGTTAACCCCTCGTTTGCGGAGGTTTACATATTCGCCAATCACATCTTCGATGCGAACGGCCTCCATTATTTCCTGTATTTTTTCTTGTTTTATCACCAATGACTATAAAAATGCAAATTTACACTTTTTCAATCGTAGATGAAAAGATAAAAATCCCACCCACATCCTGAAGCGGTCCTTCACGGGGCTCGATAAACGAAAAGCCGCAATTGGCGGCAAATTGGCGTATCTCGTCGGCTTCCTCCACTGTATCGAGCATTCCGCTTAGTAGTATTTCCTTTTTATGAATTCCACAGCAACCTCCAAACAGGCCATAATCGTAGCCGGGAAGGATAATTTTACGGCTTTGAACCCATAATGCCTCTTTTCCTGCCGATTGCCAAACACGGGCAATGCCTTTGTCGGATGTTATCAAATGCTCAGAATCAAGCAGTAACGTGCTGCAACGGGCATAGCCCTGTTTTACAGGATATATTTCGCCCGTCGTATAAAGCGTAAGTATTGTTTGTTCGGTCAACATGGGATTGTGAATCAGTATGTCAGGTAATGCTGCTGCATTATAGCGGGCTGTTTCCGGGTGTTTTGTCCCTGCAGGCCATAAGCCTTTTACATGCTGGATTCCATATTTTTCCATTACTGAAAGCAGCCGGGGAGGGGCGTCAGGAGCCACTACCCGGTTTTCTCCGTTCGTAAATAGAAAAAGATCCGGATGACCGTGTAAAGGGCCATTCAACGTTGGATGATGAAATAGAAATATGCTGCCTTTGGTCGCCAGCATCGCTAGTGCTGGCGCAGAAATGCGATAATCGGCAATAATGAGTGTTTCCATACCCGAAAATTACAAACTTATCGGATGGAATGGTTTGTCTTCAATCGATATTTAATTCATACCTTTAAATAAATCATCCGAAAAAAATGAAAAACAAACGGAATAAATGAGAAAATCATAAAATTTATCAGCAACTTTGCGTTATAAGATTGTTAATCGGGAAAAAATGAAAACATGCAGCTATTTCATTGTCTTCATCGGTCTCATGCTGGGGTTATCCTCCTGTCAGGAAAAAATTGAATACCCGATTATACCTTATCTTGATTTTCAAGATTTTGTGTTTCTGGCCGGAGAAGATAGTGTAGTGAATAAAGGCCAGCTCATATTTTATTTTACGGATGGGGATGGGGATATCGGGCTTGATGAAAATGATACTTTGCCCCCTTATGATTTTAATTTGTTTATCGATTATTACGAACGTCAGGATGGAAACTGGACACAACTTGTTCTTTCTCAAACCGGCGATACAATAAATTTCAATGGCCGCATACCGATATTGACACCCGGGGGTAAAAATAAAAGCATCAGTGGTACCATTGAATACACGCTTGATTTGAATATTTTTTCCGAATTTGACACATTTCGTTACGAAGCGTATCTAATTGACCGGGCCCTTCATGAAAGCAACCGGGTAATCACACCCGCGCTGGTGAGGCCCTGAGCAGGGCGATTTTTGTTAGCCAGATGGCTTACTATCCCCTTATTCTAATGGGTTCTATTTGTAATTACGAACGCTTCCAGTGCAGGAAAATATCCGGTATACGAATGTTGTGGTGCTGTAGGTTTGTTTTCCGGATAAATATTTTCATATCTTTGGTTGTTCTAAAAGAACCGGATGTTTATAGAAACCATGGATCTTGTGCTATAAATAGCCCTCGGCTTTCTGTCAGGGTTAATTGATGTTTCGGTATTTTTATATCGTATAGAATTGTTTTACTTTCACTATCATTTCCCTTTCACCGGTAAAAATTAGTAAAAGCCGGTTTACCTGACATTTAAAAATATAAAGCATGAGTGATAATAACAAATCAATACACGATTTTGACTTCCAACTGATTTGCGAATATTTTTCACAGTTTGAGCAACAAGGCCCTGGAAGTCCGGAGGCCACATTAAAGGCGCTGAGTTTTATTGATCCACTAAACGATGCTTCACGGATTGCAGATCTGGGTTGCGGCACGGGCGGCCCCACTATGGTTTTGGCGCAAAATGCGCCTGGTTTAATAACAGGATTGGATTTATTTCCGCAATTCATCGATCGTTTTAATAAAAATGCCGTAGCGCTGAATCTTCATCACCGGGTAAAAGGCATTGTGGGCTCCATGGATTGTCTTCCTTTTCAGGACGAAGAGCTCGATCTGATCTGGTCGGAAGGAGCCATTTATACGATGGGTTTTGAAAAAGGGATCAATGAATGGCGTCGTTACATAAAACAACGGGGTTATCTTGCTGTTTCAGAGGCCTCGTGGTTTACCGGGCATCGCCCCGAAGAGATCGATGCTTTCTGGACTGCAGCGTATCCCGAAATCGATACCATCGCTGTAAAAGTAGCGCAAATGCAACAAGCAGGATATCTTCCTGTTGCCACTTTCATCTTGCCGGAAGACTGCTGGACCACTCGTTTTTATGCTCCACAGGTAGCGGTACAGGACGAATACCTGAAAAAATATGGTGGAAATAAAACGGTGGAAGACTTTATTGCAAACGAGCGCCATGAAATGGAACTCTACCAAAAATACAAAGCGTATTATGGGTATGTATTTTATATCGGGAAAAAAATTTAACTCGTTTTTTTTTGATAATGAAAGGGAGGCGGCCTTTTTATGGTCGTCTCTCATTACTGCGTAGGGTATACCATGGAGTAACGGGAGTATTGTTTGGTTATTCTGACGGATGCTGTGTTAACGCTTTACTATTTTTTGTGTTTCTACAACCTGTCCGTACTCGGTCAGGCGGGCAGTATATGTTCCGGCATGACAAGAGGAGGCATCCCAGACCATGACGTGATTCCCGACACAAGCAGAAGAAAAAACGAGCCTTCCCGACGACTCAAATATCTCAACTTCAGCAGATTCAATGTCTGAAATTACAAAAGTAAACTGCCGTTGCGCAGGATTGGGAAAAATCAACATAGATTGCTGGTTTTTTTGAGTAGCCTTGGTTCCCACATACTGTTCATCCCAAACGGCCAGCGTGAAATCTCCTTTTTGAAGGGGTGTTATCAGGTATCCCACCGACCATGGGCCCATTTGTGAAAAAGAAACCGGAGCCCAGGGCATAGTGGCATCTGCCCGATGCAGTAATACCAGCGAATCGTTCATACTGGTAATGATTCCATCATCGAGAAAATTGGCTTTACTGTAAAAGAAATGCAGGTTGCCTTCGGTGGTTTCAGGGAATACCCCGTCGATATGCCAGTATCGGTAATCGCTTAACGTAAGCCCTTCCACCGGAGGATCGATGGATTCGGGGGCTACCCAATAATGGGCAGCATAAACAAAAATGCTATCTGCAGCGGGGTTTACAATATCTGCTTTTACAAAAGCACGGGTAAAATTTACCATCCCCGGCGTACGAAATATTACCCCTTCACCGGTAGTTGCTTCCATCATCTTGTCGTACAGGTCGGGAATAACCGCTACGGGAGTAAAAGGCAGATCGGAATAGGTTGTACTGCCAATAGCTCCATCGAACGCTATCGTACGCGTTGCCTCTTCCATCGATTCGCTAAAAAAAACAAGATCGAAACGGTTGCCATCACCGATAAATTCTCTTCCTTTCATTTTTTGTTCAATAGTAACTTCTACTTCACCTTTTTCGTTGTGGGTTACCTGTTGAAGCGTATATCCGGGGGTTCCGGGTGTAAAAACCCAATTATCGAAAAAAGCAGTAAGGTCTAAACCGGAAGAAGCGGCAAAAGCATCCCGTAATTCTTCAGAGGTTGCATCATGGTATTGAAAGGTTGTCAAATAGTCTTTGGCTGCCTGAAAGAAAAGGGTATCCCCCATATAATTACGTAGCGTGTGGATAACCAATGCACCTTTTTCGTAGGATGTAGTACCATAAGTAACATGCTGAGGGACAGCATTCAGGGCATAATAACCTCCATCACCGGAAGTAGTATGTACATATTGCAATACCTCTTTATGAATGTCTTCCATCAGGTCAATGTAGGTTGAGTGACCATAAATAGTTTCGGTATAGAATATTTCGTTGTATTTTCCCCATCCTTCGTTCACCCACATTTCTTCTGCGCGGTGGCAGGTAGTGGCATCACCAAACCACATGTGAGAAAGTTCATGAACCCAGAGGCTTTCGTATGTCAGATTACCATTCATCGCAAAATGCGGATACGAAATATTTCCAACGTGCTCCATGGCGCCAATAGCCGTTCCCGAATACCCGATTTTATGAAAAGGATAGGGTCCCCATTTTTCTTCAAAAAGAGCCATAACGTCATGGAGATGGACGAATGACCCTTCTACCTTATCGATTTCGGAAGGGCGGGCAAAAATTTCGACAGGAATTTCACGC
>RZYD01000487.1 GCA_009930445.1 Bacteroidia bacterium
AACGCCTGTCTGGTTAGCCAAACAAACTAAGACCCAAAAAACATCGGCAAGTTCATCGGCAAGATCGGCAGATTCATCCGATGGTTTATAAGATTGCTCACCATATTTTCGTGCCATTATCCGTGCCACCTCCCCCACCTCTTCCATCAAAATGGCCGTATTGGTTAATTCATTAAAATAACGCACTCCGGTATTACGGATCCATTCATCCACAAGTTTTTGTACCTCTTCCAATGTCATACTGTCCTGAATTAATTATCTTTGCACAACAATAAAATGAACACCTGAAAAAAACTATTTCAAGGCAATCAAAGGTACGCATAATGGCAACAATTCAAACCCGATATTCGGGAGATTTACGAACGGAGGCGCAACACATTCAAACGGGGAATAGGCTGATCACCGATGCTCCCACGGATAATCAAGGCAAAGGAGAAGCATTCAGTCCCACCGATTTATTGGCAACTTCACTGGGTTCCTGTATCCTGACAATAATGGGAATTGCGGCCCGCGCCTCAGGTTTCAGCATCGACGAGACAATCATCGACATCACGAAAATCATGGCTGCTGACCCACGTCGGGTGGCAGAAATACGCTGTGAATTCTATTTCCCTGATTTTCTTTATTCCGATAAACAGAAAAAAATACTCATACGTGCCTCTGAAACCTGTCCTGTTGCCAAAAGCCTACATCCTGACCTGAAACAGACGCTGATTTTTCATTGGGCGAAGGGCAAGTAATACGAACCGGTTTCAGTAAAAAATCTATCACACTCTTACGAAAAAAAACATGGCAAATAACAAAGGCATCATTCCGGGAACAGAAGGCAAACTGAAAATTACGGTAAAAAAAGAGCATACTGCTTCGCACTTTGGGTCAGGGCTAATTGACGTATTTGCCACCCCGGCAATGATCGGATTTATGGAAAAAGCGGCTCAGGAGAGTATTATGATGCAGCTGGAAGAAGGATTTATCACGCTGGGCACAGCAGTAGATATAAAACACATTAAAGCCACACCGGTGGGGGAGAAAGTTACCTTTCAATCGGTGGTAACCGAAGTGTCAGGAAACAAAATCACCTTTAACGTAACGGCTTTCGACGAACACGGACAAATCGGACTGGGGCTACATAAACGAGCCATTGTACACGCAGCCACCTTTATTAAAACTATCGCACATGAATGATACTTTTCCAATTCTTGCCATAACCCTCGCCGGTCTCGAACAACCTCTGAAAGAAGAAATGAATGCCATCGGAGCCCAAAAGGCTGTAATCGGAGTACGGGAAGTTGCCTTTGAAGGCACCTTAGAGACCCTGTACCGGGCCAACATGCATTCGAGGCTTGCCGTTCGCCTTCTGGTTCCGCTGATAACCTTTGATATAACCGACGAAAACGACCTGTACAATAAAGCCAAAGCCTATAATTGGAATAATTATCTGGATATCCAAATGCGGTTTAACGTGGAAGGGGCGCAGGTGGATTCTCCCATTCACAGCTCAAAATTCATTGCTTTTCGAGTAAAAGATGCCATCGTTGACCGATTCAGGGATCAGTTCGGGAAACGGCCGTTTGTGGATGAAAAGAAACCTGATATTGTAATTCATGTGCTGATCAAAGGGAATCAATGCACCCTGTCGCTCGACAGTAGTGGAATGCCGTTAAACTGGCGTAGTTACCGGGTTAACAAGGGTGTGGCGCCCCTCAATGAAGTGCTGGCAGCCGGCCTATTGAAACTGAGTGGATGGAATCCTGATAACGAGGTACTCCATGACCCCATGTGCGGTTCCGGCACTTTACTCATCGAAGCAGCCATGATGGCCAGCCATACCGCCCCCGGCCTCTTTCGCGCCCGGTTCGGGTTTCAAAACTGGAAAAACTATGAACCGGGAATCTGGCGGATTATCCAACGAAAAGCCCGTGAAGAAATTACTTCCTTTCCTTCCACGCAACTCTCCGGGGCGGATATCAATGAAGTAGCTATACATGAAGCCAGAGAAAATATCCGAAATGCCGGATTCGGATCACAGATCATAATCGAAACACGCGACTTTATTGATGCTCCGGCG
>RZYD01000488.1 GCA_009930445.1 Bacteroidia bacterium
GGCGCCAAGGCCCAGGTTACCGTAAAGGAGTATTACCCCGATGATACGATTATTGCTGCCAAGGGTTCTGTTTTACTGCCCGATTCGTTGAAACATGGCCGCTGGACTACCTTTTACCGTAGCGGACAGCCTGAATCCATTGGCTTTATGGAAAAGGGTGTACCTGTCGGGAAATGGGTGTTTTTTTATACCTACGGCCTGAAGTGGAAAACAGTGACTTATGGGGAGGGTAGGGATACAATATGGTATCCTACCGGTGTGATAAAAAGTTGTGGGCCAGTCGTGGCAGGTTCTAAGCATGGGAAATGGAGTACTTTTCATTCTAATGGCACCCTGAGCGATGAAGTGAGTTATGTGATGGGTTTGAAAAACGGGAAATCTTACAGCTATTATGAAAATGGCATCTGCGCTTTTGAAGGGGTCTTTGTAAATGATAGCCTTAATGGTCTTTGCCGGTGGTGGCGCGATGACGGGGTTTTGGAAATGGTAGGAAATGTGGTCAATGATCTTCAGCAGGGAGAATGGAAGTTTTTTTACCCTAATCGCCAATTGGGCAGTATCGGGCCATTTTTAAATGGAATGCGCCATGGCCGTTGGGTATATTATTATGAAACCGGTGAACGATGGAAAGAAGGTGACTATGCTTTTGATCTGCGGGAAGGAATGTGGCAGGTACTTTACGAAAATGGGCAATTGCATCATAAAGGCGTATTTTGCAGGGACAAGGAAGAGGGATTGTGGCAACAATGGTACCCCGACGGAGCATTGGATTATCAGGGCTATTTTTTGATGGGAGAAATGCATGGCACCTGGGAAGGGTGGTACCCTTCCGGCCAAATAAAATACCGAAATCAGTACCGGCATAATCAGCGGCACGGACTTTCGCAATATTGGTACGAGAATGGCCAGATGCGCTATCAGGGCAGCTTTTCAGAGGGCTTGCGAAACGGCCACTGGACTGAATGGTCCGATTACGGTATCTGTATCCGCGAAGGGGACTACCTGAACGACCTGAAAGAGGGAAAATGGATCTATTACGATGAGGCCGGAGTGAAAATCCGCGAACAGTCCTTTACTGCAAATACTCCCAACGGGCCTTGGAAAAGCTATCATATCAATGGTAAGGTGAGTGGGCGCGGAACTTTTAAAAACGGAATGAAAGAAGGGAAATGGAAATATTATGATGAAACCGGAACATTGATTCGGTCGGTGGTTTATAAAAACGACCGAATGGTGAACGACAACAGCTATTAATCCCTGTTTGTCTATGCCTTCTCAAGGGTAAATCCAAAGGTAGTCCCTACGCCTTGCTTGCTGCGGACGTTGATGGTTTGGTTATGGGAATGAATGATGTGCTTAACAATGGCCAACCCCAGTCCGGTACCGCCCTGTTCGCGCGATCGTGCTTTATCAGTTCGATAAAATCGCTCAAATAACCGCGGAATGGATTCCTCTGGAATACCAATTCCGTCATCGCTGATCTCCGTTAAAATGTTTTCATCCAGATCAAAAAAACTGATGACCGTTCGTCCATTCATGCCTTTGCTGTATTTGATACTGTTATCGATGAGGTTGGTCAGTACTGTACGAATCTTTTCACGGTCGGCAAATACCGGAATACTTCGTTCATGACTTCCGGCAATCGTTATTTTATTGCCGATTTTTTTTGCTTTTACTTCCAAAAATTCAATTACTTCCGTTGTTAATTGCAGAATGTCAAAAACACTTTTTTTGGGCAGGAGTTCGCCACTTTCAAGTTTGGTAATGGCTTCAAGGTCGTTCACAATAGCGATCATCCGGTTGATGCTTTGCTCTGTTTTTAGCAGGTATTTCCGGTTTATTGCCGGGTCTTCCAGCCCTCCGTCCAGTAGCGTCAGCACATATCCTTGAATATTGAAAATAGGCGTTTTCAATTCGTGTGACACGTTCCCCAAAAACTCTCTTCGGTAGCTGGCCGTTTGTTCCAGATCGCTAATGATCTGGCGCTGGCTTTCAGCCCATTCCCTTACCTCTGTATTTACCTTTTCAAGTACATCCCGCTCGTTAACATCAATGGTAGAAGTTTTT
>RZYD01000067.1 GCA_009930445.1 Bacteroidia bacterium
GTGCCGGTTTTAGCGTATTCAGGTTTGATTCGGATTCATGTCTTATTATAGTTGTGTTTCTTTGGGAATTACATCATGTGCTCCGCCTTCAATAATGCTGGTTGAGGATACCAATGTAATTTTTGCGTTTTTTTGCAGTTCTTTGATCGATAAAGTGCCGCAGCTACATAGGGTGGATTTTATTTTTCCCAGTGTTGTTTCAAGATTATCTTTGAGCTTCCCGGCGTAGGGTACGTAACTATCAACCCCTTCCTCGAATTTCAATGAGTCATTTCCACCGCTATCATAGCGTTGCCAGTTTCTGGCCCGGTTGGAGCCCTCCCCCCAGTATTCTTTTACGTATTTGCCGCCAATCATCAGTTTTCGTGAAGGGCTTTCGTCAAATCGCGCGAAGTACCTGCCCATCATCAGAAAATCAGCACCCATAGCCAGAGCCAGCACCATGTGGTAGTCCTGTACAATTCCCCCATCCGAGCAAATCGGAATATAAATACCGGTTTCTTTCGCGTATTGGTTGCGTGCTTTCGAAACCTCGATCAGTGCAGTGGCCTGACCTCTTCCTATCCCTTTCTGCTCGCGCGTTATGCAGATTGATCCACCTCCAATGCCCACTTTTATAAAATCGGCACCGGCTTCTGCCAGATACCGGAATCCTTCCGCATCCACTACATTCCCTGCACCAACCCGGGTGCTTTCCCCGAAATTTTTCTTAATAAACTGAATGGTCTGCTTCTGCCATACGGAATATCCATCCGATGAATCGATACAGAGTACATCTGCCCCGGCTTCCAGCAGTTTGGGCACCCGTTCATGGTAGTCACGCGTGTTAATTCCTGCACCAACCAGCAATTTATGGTTAGCATCCAACATCTCGTATGGGTTCTCCCTGTGGTTGTCGTAATCTTTACGAAAAACAAAATATTTCAGGTGCTGTTTTTTATCGATGACCGGTAGGGCATTTAATTTGTGCTCCCAGATAATATCGTTGGCTTCCTGTAGTGAAATTCCGAATGATCCTGTAATTAGCTTATGAAAAGGGGTCATGAAATCTTTCACCTTTTTGTCCAGTGGATCTTTTGAAGGCCGGTAGTCTCTGCCGGTTACCATCCCCAGGAGTTGTCCGTTTGAAGATCCGTCGTGTGTTATGCCAATCGTTGAGTAGCCCGTGCGTTGTTTTAATTCCATAACATCCTGCAGGGTATGTTGCGGTGTGAGATTGGCATCACTGGTTACAAAACCAGCTTTGTATTTTTTTACTTTTCGGATCATATCCATTTGTTTTTCAATGGGTTGAGATCCAAAAATGAAGGATAATCCTCCGTTACGCGCCAGGGTTATCGCCATATTGTGGTCGCTTACCGCTTGCATGATTGCCGAGACGAAGGGAATATTTATTTGTATAGCAGGCGTTTCTCCCTGGTAGTATTTTACCAGAGGTGCTTTCAGGTTCACGTTGTCAGGAAGACTGTTTTCCGTGGTGAGGCCTGGGATGAGAAGGTACTCGCTAAAGGTGCGTGAGATGTCATTAAGGATTTCTGCCATTGGGGTGTCGTTTATGATCGTGTTGCAAAAATAGAAAAATTCAGGGGAAAAACGGGATTGTTTATTCCTGTGATGAAACCCTGCCCTATTGAGCTGTTTGTCTCTTCCTCCATTATTCGGGTCAGGGCTCCGTGGAAAATATTTACAGAAAATGTTTTTAAATGTTACTGAATGACAAAAATGAACCGGGTGTGTGATGACCCGCGTAGTGGAGGGAGAAAAACGGGATAAATGTGTAAAAGTCGCGATTGCCGGGATGATTAAAAAGGGGTGTTTCCGAAAAAATTGTATTTTATTATATTGGTTTTTGGTGTTTTATTACAGTTCGGTGTCTTTTTTTTTGCCAATAGTGTTCAAAGAAGGAGTTCTTCATAAAAAAAGTTTACTTTTGTAGCGGTATAGGTCCCAAACGGGTGATCCCGATGGGTTAAAAGGGAATGCTGTGAAAATCAGCAACAGTTCCCGCTGCTGTAAGTCTCTGTGCATACGCATAATTTTGCTTTTGAGAAATGCCACTGCTTTCACTCCGGAAGTGGGAAGGCCTCAAAAGCAGAGATAAGTCAGAAGACCTGCCTTAACCAAAATTCTGCAGCCTGCGGCGAACAGGGAGCAATCAGGATCTTTCCCGGTTTCTTCCAGCATTTTTTTCGTAGTTTATGAACTACAATACGTTGCACCTCAGGGTTTGGCAGAGCGTTAACGTTCAGTAGTAAATCAGCCTATGAAACAGTATATTGTTGCTTTTCTTTTTATTGCTTTTTTCTTTAAGGTTCCAGCGCAGTATATTTCGACAGTATATGAATATATGCCTGCACCGGGGCAATTTATTAATCTGTCACCGATGGGAACTCCTGAGGGTACTTCCACAATAACCGGAGGAATTTCAGGTTCTTTGGCATTGGGGGCTTTTGGCGGATATGTGGTTTTTGGTTTTGAGCAACCGGTTGACAATCACCCGGATAACCCTTATGGAGTTGATTTTACATTGTTTGGCAATGCGGGGCTGAATTGGTCTGAGCCGGCTATTGTATATGTGATGGCCGATGATAACCGTAATGGCCTTCCTGACGACACCTGGTATGAGCTGGCAGGCAGTGATCATTTTTTTACATCCACCCGAAGGAGCTATAGGGTAACCTATTATAATCCCGGGGGTGATATGGCCGCCGCTATTCCCTGGATGGGTAGCAATGGAGAGGAGGGCCTGTTGCAGCCTAATCCATTCCACACCCAACCCTATTATCCTCAGCCCATTCATTTTCCGGCTATCGACTCCGTTTCCTATTCGCTCTGCGGAACACGACTTCCCGGTGCGGTTGATACCACTTCTCCGGTTGTCGTGAATTCCTATCCCCGTACATTTGGGTATGCCGATAACCAACCCAGGGGTTCAGCCCCTTACACTCTCCCTGATAATCCTTATACTGCCCAAAGCGAAAATTCAGGCGGTGATCCTTTTGATATTTCCTGGGCTATCGATACGACAGGAATGTATGTTGACTTACCTGTTATTGATTTTGTAAAGGTGCAAAGTGCAGTACTTGACCATGCCGGCTGGCTTGGTGAAATATCTACAGAAATCTCCGGAGCCATTGATGTTCCACCCAACCCCCAAATCTTTGGTCCCGGGCATTGCGTTGTGGTTTCTGATTTGCCTTTAATATTGCAGCAACGTGATTATCCCCTTGAATATGCTGTGTTTTTAGAGGGACGCTATACTCCAGCATGCGAGGTGGTTTGGTCAACCAATCAGCAGGACGCCTGGGTGGATAATGCCAATGTTCTTCATGTGAGTGAATCAGGAATGCTTGAAATTACGGCTACGCTTGTTGGTGACCCTTCGGTTTCGACTACGGTACATTGCCGGGTAGTGTTGGACCAGTCTGTTCATGATCTTCCCTCGTCGGTCAAGGCAATTGTTTATCCCTGTCCTGCCGGGGGTTCAGTTACACTGGATCATCCTTTTTCAGGTTGGCTAAAGCTTTATTCGGTCTCCGGGGCGGTGATGCTGGAAAGAGCTGTCAAAGCAGGAAAAAACACTATTGCCGTTGCTGGGCTTATACCCGGAGTATATTATTTTAGTGTATCTTCAGCGAATCAGGTATCCATAACCCCCTTTATTAAAAAGTAATGAGAAGAATGCTCTTGTCGTTTGTTGTGGTAATACTCCCGCTTTTGGTTAATGCACAGTTTGCCAATGGCGCTGCGGTCAATTTACAGCCTGTGGAGATTATTGCTTCCCGTTACTTTTTACCTGAAGAGGCCGGAATGAAAACCAGCCGGGTGGATACGTTGATTATTATGGATAAAATAAATCTTTCCCTTTCGGAGTTACTGGCTGAAAATACTCCTGTATTTATAAAAAATAATGGAAGGGGAGCGCTCTCCACGGCTTCTTTCCGGGGTACCTCAGCGGCCCATACGCAGGTGTTGTGGAATGGCATCCCTGTTAATACCCCAATGGCCGGCATGGTCGATTTTTCGTTGGTTCCGGTGTATATAATCGATGCCGTGGAATTAAAGCATGGCGCATCGGGTATTGCAGATCACAGTGGTGGGTTTGGTGGTGTGATTCAGATTAATAATTTTGTCAATTGGAATCAGCGCCGCCGGGTAAGGTTCCTACAGGGATTGGGTTCGTTCGGAACGCATAATGAATATCTTTCGGTTAAGGCCGGTACTGCAACTTTTCAATCCCATACCCGGCTTTATCATACTTATTCCTGCAATGACTTTCCTTATATAAACCGCAAAATTGGTATCATCGATTCAATTACCGGGCTGATTATCAATCCGTCTGACACGAATCATAATGCTAATTATCGCATCGCCGGCGTATTGCAGGAGTTTTATATGAAAGTGGGAAAGCACAATATGGTTTCCTTGCGGTATTGGGGGCAGGGAGCACAACGGGCTATTCCACGAATAACCAGTTATGAAGGCCCTGAAGGAGTTGGACAAAGCCGTCAGCAGGATACCGACCATAAAGGGGTTATGGAATGGAATCATTACGGCTCGGCCTCTTTTCTTCGGGTGCGCACGGGGATAAGCCATAAAACACTGAATTATTCCCTGATGAATACTATTGCGGGGACCGGCGCTTATCCTGCCGTTTTTTCCTATAGTTTTGTGACAAGCCTCTTTAATGGATTATCCTATTCACGGTCTTTGCCGAAGGGCTTTAAATTAAAGAGTGCATTCGATTGGAATATTCATCAGGTCGTAACTGAAGATACTGTAACAAACACCGGGTATTCAAAGTTGCGTCATGAGCAATCGCTTTTCCTGTCGGCTTACAAAAGTTTTGCCGGTCGCCTCAACCTGAATTTTATGACCCGTCTCGAGCGGGTGGACGGAAAGCTTCTTCCGTTAATTCCTTTCGCGGGTTTCGACTACAGGATTCTTCCTGAACAAACGCTGTTGATAAAAGGACATATTGCCCGAAATTATCATCAGCCCACATTAAACGATTTATTCTGGGTGCCCGGTGGTAACCCTGATTTGCGCCCCGAACATGGGATTACCGGTGAATTGGGTATGGAAATGGCCTGTGAATACGGGGCGGTGAAGCTTCATTTTGAAGGGTCGGCTTTTTATAATGATATCACCGACTGGATAATCTGGTTGCCCGATTTTAAAGGGTATTGGGAACCGCAGAATATTGCACAGGTTGTTTCGAAAGGGGTTGAAGCTTCTTTATCCGGTAGTTTACTTCTCGGATCCGTCGGAATAAAAATGGTGGTGAATTATGCATATACCCGGGCAATTAATTATGGTGACCCTGTGGCCTGGGGCGATAATGCATATGGAAAACAATTGGCGTTTATCCCGCGCCATTCCGGTAATGCTATGTTTAACGCTACGTTCCGCTCTTTTTCAGTCACTTATCAACATAACAGTTTCAGTGAACGATACACAACTTCCAGTAATGACAGAATGCAGCGTGATTGGTTGTATCCCTATTTTATGAACGATTTGCTCCTGGGTAAGCGGTTTGTTTTTTCCCGATTTTCACTCGATGCTGAGGTTAAGATTTATAATCTTTTCAATGAAACCTATCATACGGTTTTGTTTACTCCCATGCCGAAACGAAATTATTTGCTTCAGATTATGATTACATTATAAAATGGTTATGCGACTTCATTGGGTTGTTTTATTTCTGTTGGTTTTTGGATGCCTGACCCTGGTTTCCGGCTGTATGAAGGATGATGAACTCTGGAAACACCATCCTGTTCCCGTGGCTCAGGGATACGACGGGCTTTTTATTGTTTGTGAGGGGAATTTTATGTACGACAATGCTTCTGTCTCTTATTATGATATTTACCATAACAAAGTTTATAATGATATTTTTTATCAGACGAATGCCCTTCCCTTGGGCGATGTGGCACAATCGGCTGTAATTCGTGACTCACTTGCCTATATTGTTGTGAATAACAGTGGGAAAATTGTGGTTATGAATACGCGGACATTTCGTTATGAAGGAAAGATTCAGGGACTGGTTTCACCCCGGTATATCCATTTTATAGATAGTCATAAAGCCTATGTATCAGATCTTTACGCACGCTCTCTGGCCGTAATCGATCCCATTACAATGGAAGTAACCGGACAGATAAGCGTTAAAACTTCTGAAAATTATTCGTATCAACATCCAACCGAACAAATGGTACAATACGAAAACCGGGTGTATGTTACCTGTTGGAGTTTTGACAACCGGGTACTGGTGATTGATGCTTTGGCCGATGCTGTGGTCGACTCGTTAGAAGTTGTAGAACAGCCTTCCTCTTTGGTTTGCGACCGGTATGGAAAAATATGGGTTCTGTCTGATGGTGGAATAGCGGGAAGCCCTTACGGACAGGAAGCCCCGGGGCTGACCCGGATCGACGCACTTTCGGCTGTTATTGAAGATACATTTCGGTTTGATCTGGGAGATAATCTGTCTGAATTGACGATTAATGGAACAGGGGATACGCTTTATTTTATTCATGGAGAGGTATACCGGTTTGCTGCGCATGGTGAATTTCAACCGGAAGTTTTTATTCAACGAAATAGCGGGAACTTCGCTTCAGGTGGTTTTTATGCTTTAGGGGTCGATCCTGTGACTTCTGAAGTGTACGTAGCCGACGCAATTGATTATGTCCAACGGGGTTGGGTGTATCGGTATACAGCCGGGGGAATTCTCTGTGATACTTTTCAGGTGGGTATTAACCCGGGAACTTTTTGTTTTAAACCAAAAAATTAAATGATGCAAGGAATGGTACATGTGTATACAGGCAATGGGAAAGGAAAAACTACCGCTGCTTTTGGTCTTTCTCTTCGGGCGGCAGGAGCTGGAAAGAAGGTGTTTTTTGCCCAGTTTGTGAAAGGCAGAACTTATGCTGAAATACGTGCAGTGGAAAAATATCTGCCCATGATCACTGTCAAACAGTATGGATTGGATTGTTTTATTTATAATGATCCAACCGAAAAGGATATTCAGGCTGCACAAAAGGGACTGGAGGAGGTTACAGATAAACTCTCTTCCGGACAGTATGACGTGGTTGTGCTGGATGAGGCTTCTATTGCCCTTTATTATCGTCTCTTTTCTCTGGATAACCTGTGGAACGCAATTAGCGGCCGCGCCGAAAAAACAGAAGTGATTGTTACCGGAAGGTATGCCCCGCAGGAACTGATCGACAAAGCGGATCTGGTGACCGAAATGAAAGAAATTAAGCATTACTATTCCAAAGGGATAGAGGCCAGAGAGGGGATAGAATATTAATTCTGTTGTTTCGGTATGGTTTTAGCCTTTATTTGGTTTTATAAAATACTGATGTTACCCTCACCTGCTTCTGTAAATACTCCAATAACCGCAGCATCATGATTCCCGGTTTTGTTCAGTGCATGAACGTATTGTGCTGCTTCGGATTCAGGCATAGCGATTAGCAGTCCTCCCGAGGTCTGGGCGTCGCAGAGAAGCATTTGATGAAGTATCGGATGGTGGTTAAAGTTTACCTGGTTTTTTATAAAAGCATGGTTTTTATGGGTTCCCCCGGGGATTACTCCGGCTGTGGCCAGGGAGGTGGCTTCCGGAAAAATGGGGATATGGTCATAGGTTAGGATTATGTTGCATTTTGATGCTTTTGTCATTTCATACAGATGTCCTAACAGCCCGAAACCGGTTACGTCAGTACAGGCATGTACCTTGTATCGAAGCATTAATTCCGCTGCGGCTTTGTTGAGCGTTTTCATCACTTTCATGGCCATTTTTTCAGTTGACTCCTCTACAAGGCCTCGTTTTATTGCGGTTGTAAGAATACCAAGGCCAAGCGGTTTTGTTAAAATCAGACAGTCACCGGGTAGTGCGCCATAGTTTTTAATTACTTTTTGGGGGTGAACGATTCCTGTCACGACCATTCCGAATTTTGGTTCCGGATCTTCGATGGAGTGCCCTCCTAATACTCCAATACCGGCCTCAGCTGCCTTTTCCTGTGCCCCTTTTAATATTTGATGTAACACTTCCATGGGAAGCTGGTTCTCGGGAAATCCAACAATATTTAGCGCAAACAGGGGTACTGCTCCCATGGCATAAATATCACTGAGTGCATTGGCTGCTGCAATGGCTCCGAAATCGTAGGGATCATCGGCAATGGGCGTGAAGAAGTCGAGGGTCTGGACAAGGGCGGTGGAATCATTAATGCGGTAGACGGTTGCATCATCGGAGGTTTCTGTGCCCACGAGAATATCGGGATGGCTCCATGACGGCAGAAGCCGTAAGACTTCTTCCAGTTTTCTGGGTTCTATTTTACAGGCACATCCCAGTCCATGGGTATAATGGGTCAGCTTAATATTTTTTACGGAGACTGAAGGGTTGATTTTATTTTCCTGATGTTCAGGTATAAGCTGGCGAGCGGTTTCAATGATTTCCTGTGCTGCCTGTTTGATATCCGGCAGGGTGGTTTCCCTTCCGGTAGAGAAACGCAAGGTACCCATGGCATAGCGGAGAGGTACTTTCATAGCTTGTAAAACCGCTGAAACATCAATGCTTTCTGCATGACAGGCTGCCCCGGCAGAGGCAGCTATATTTTCGAGCCTGTTGAGCAGCGTGTTTGCTTCCACGCCTGGGAACGAAAGGCTCAAGGTGTTGGGAAGCCGTTTTTCAGGATGTCCGTTCAGTTTGCATTCCGGAAGACTATGGGTGATAAGTTGATGAAGATAATCGCGGGTTTTTTGATAATGTGTGGCGTTTTGTTTTAGGTGATGTGCTGCAATTTCACAGGCTTTGCCCAGTCCGACAATTTCAATAACATTTTCTGTTCCTGCCCGAAGGTTTTGTTCGTGGTCAGCCCCGTGAATCAGCTTTTCCAGCACTACACCGTTACGTATATAGAGCGCTCCAATTCCTTTGGGGGCATATAGCTTGTGGCCTGCAATGCTTAATAAATCGACGTGCAGGGCGTTTACATCGGTTTTAATTTTTCCGAGCGACTGGGCTGCATCACTATGAAATAGGATATTGTGATGGGTGGCAAGTTTTCCGATGGCTTCGATAGGTTGTATGGAACCTGTTTCGTTATTGGCATGCATGATACTGATGAGCACAGTCGTGGGACGAATGGTTTTTTCTACCTCTGCCGGATCAACAATTCCGTATTCATCAACAGGGAGCCAGGTGACTTCAAATCCTTTTTTTTCGAGGTATTTGCAAACTTCAAATACAGCCGGATGCTCAATTGATGAGGTGATAATATGGTTGCCTTTTTTTGCTGATGCCAGGGCTGCGCCTTTTATGGCGTAGTTGTTCGACTCGGTACCACCACTGGTAAAAACAATCTCAGCGGGCTCGCAGCCAATGAGCGCAGCTACTTGTGCGCGGGCAATCTCTACCGCTTTTTTTGTTTCTGTTCCATAGCGGTGTGTGCTGGATGGATTTCCAAAACGTGACTCAATGTAGGGTTGCATGGCACTGGCCACTTCGCGGCTTACCGGGGTGGTGGCGTTATAATCAAGATATATCGGTTGCATCGTGTTGTATTTATTTTACAAAGGTAGTAAAGTCGTTGATTTATCTTTCTGTAAGCGGTTGGATTTTGGATGCATAAAAAAAGCCTGTCGTTGTGCGACAGGCTTTTGGGATAAAAAAGTGTATTTCGTTATGCTACTTTCACATTTACTGCATTCAATCCTTTTTTACCTTCTTTGAGTTCGAATTCAACGGAGTCGCCTTCGCGAACTTCATCAATTAAACCTGACACGTGTACAAAGTACTCGTTGTTTGTTTCTTCGTCGATGATAAAACCAAATCCTTTGGCATCATTGAAGAATTTTACTGTTCCTGTTTTCATTATAATATTATTTGTATTAAAAGTGCAAATGTAATACTTTTTATGGATGATTCTTCATTTTATTGAAAAAATAATTTTTTT
>RZYD01000489.1 GCA_009930445.1 Bacteroidia bacterium
GAAGAAACTGCTGTAGCCTGCATGAAAGCCGGTGCCAACGATTATGTAATAAAAGAACAAATAAAACGCCTGCCGTTTGCCATTAAGGAGGCCATTGAAAATACCAAAGCAAAATCAGAAAAAGCAAAATTAGAAAAGCAACTCCAGGAAAGTGAGCGTAAATACCGGAATCTGGCGGAATCCGTAAGCGCTATTCTATGGGAATATGACCTAACAACCGACCGCTGGACCTACATTGCCCCACAGGTTAAGGAAATGCTGGGTTATGCAGCGGAAGAATGGACGAACAGTACATTTTGGATCGACCGGATTCATCCCATGGATAAGAAATGGGTACTGGAGGCTTTTCGCCAGCAAACACACCAAAGGAACGACCATGTGATCGAATACCGCTTTATTAAGAGTGACGGAACAACCATCTGGCTTCGGGATAATATCAAAGTGGAGTACAAAAATACTAAACCACAAAAACTTTTCGGGCTAATGTCGGATATCACAAATAAGAAAAAATCGGAGGAAATACAGAAATTTCTTTATGTGGTTTCCCAACTTGCTATCAGTACCATGCATTTCGATGATTACCTGAAAACGATCCATCATGAATTAAAAAATATCATAAAAGCCGATAACTTTTATATCGCCTTATACAATAAAAAAACGGATACTTATACCCTTCCCTACCATGTCGATGAATTCGAAGATCTTTCTACTCAGGAACCTGTTTCCTTACAAAATACACTTACTGACTACATCCGACGCTCAGGAACCGCACAGTTAATCACTGAAAAAATTGAACAAGAGCTCCGGTTAAAAGAAAATATCAAACTGGTTGGAGAACCTTCCCCAATCTGGCTGGGTGCACCACTCATCAATTCATCGACTAACGAAGTTACGGGAATAATTGCCTTGCAGGATTACAAAGACGAAAATGCCTACAACGAGGAAGACCTGAATACACTGAAGATTATTGCCGCCAATATTGGGATATTTCTCGAACGAAGACAAACCATCGAAAAACTCAGAATCTCTGAATTACGATTTAAATCATTTCTCAATTCCACTACCGATTTTGTTTTACTAAAGGATGAAAACAGCCGAATGATTTTTATCAATAAAACCATGCGGGAAAGCCTGAATCTTATGGAGGAGGAAGCCATTGGAAAAACAATTTTCGATTTACTCCCGGAGGATGTCGCAAAACAATGTAAAGCCTCCGACAAGAAAGCCTTACAAGAAGGCGTTGTAATAAAAGTGGAAGAAAACTGGGGCAATCAAATTCACGAAAGCCTGAAATTCCCCATTGATCTGGGAAACGGAAAAACCGGAATTGGAGCCTTCATCCGTAATATCACAGAAAAGAAAAAAATGCTCGAATCGCTGGTTATGGCAAAGGAAAAAGCCGAAGAAAGCGACCGGCTGAAGTCCGCTTTTCTTGCGAACATCAGCCATGAAATACGCACCCCCATGAACGGAATTCTGGGGTTCATTAATCTATTGGAAGAACCCAGCCTGAATGAAAAAGAACGAAGTAAATACTTCAGTATCATTGACAAAAGCAGTCAGCGCCTATTGGCAACGATCAATGACATTATTGAAATAGCAAAACTGGATGCCGGAAAATCTGAAGTCGTCCTTTCCACAGTAGATTCGCTGGAAATGCTGCAATTCTATTATGATTTTTTTCAACCTCAGGCCCAGGAAAAAGGAATCAGCCTTAAGATAACAACTCAAGTAAAAAAGGAAGAGGCACGTATTATTACCGATAACAACAAACTTGCAGGAATACTAACGAATCTGATAAAAAATGCAATCAAATTTACCCGTAACGGAACGATTGAAATCGGAAATTCAATCCAAAACAACCACATGACCTTCTTTGTTAAAGACACCGGAGTTGGAATTCCACCCCATAAAATAAATGCCATTTTTGAACGATTTGTGCAAGCCGACCTCAGCCTGACACGGGCCCATGAAGGATCAGGCCTCGGCCTGGCTATTGTGAAAGCCTACCTTGATTCGCTGGGCGGAAAAATTCATGTTGAATCAACGCCGGGCAAGGGAAGCAC
>RZYD01000490.1 GCA_009930445.1 Bacteroidia bacterium
ACCAAAAATCATGAATAACCAAGAAGAAAATTCAGCTTTCAGCTTTCCGCCCTCAGCCCTTCCCAAAGACGAAGTCCTGGTCCGAGTTGAAGGCGTCAGCAAAAAGTTTTGCAAATCCCTCAAGCGCTCCCTCCTCTACGGAGCGAAAGACGTGTGGACGGAGTTGTCTGGGGGCGGGAAACATGATGAGCTGCGCGAGGGGGAATTCTGGGCGGTTAAAGATATATCCTTCGAACTCAAACGCGGGGAATGTCTGGGGCTGATCGGGCACAACGGGGCAGGGAAAAGTACCTTGCTCAAAATGCTGAATGAACTCATCAAGCCGGATCAGGGGCGCATTGAAATGCGGGGACGCATCGGGGCGCTGATCGAACTGGGGGCGGGATTTAATCCCATCCTTTGAACGTATAAAAAACACTTGTAAAAAAAGGATATTTATATGCCTGTCATATCGATGTTTTACGGAATTCTTATCAGAATGTATGCGTCTGAGTTGGGGAAGCATAATTTGCCCCATATCCATGCCCGTTATGGTGAATTTGAAGTGGCTGTTTCATTGGCTGAAGGTGAAGTTCTTGCGGGTGAAATGCCACGCAAATAGCTTCGCCTGGTTCAGGCGTGGATTGAGTTGCGTCGCGATGAACTGTGCGCGGATTGGGATTTATTACAGTCCGGTGAAAAACCATATAAAATCGAACCGTTATGAGGTGAAATATGTATTGGGATATTACAAAAGTTCTCCCTCAGGATGACTATAATCTTTATGTTGAATTGCAGAATGGGACTACTGGGATTTTTGATATGAAACCTTTAATTAATACGCCATTTTTCCATAAGTTACGAAACGCAGACTATTTTAAAAGTGTAACGATCGTTTTAGGTGCTCTCACATGGCCCAATGAAGAGGATGTGGATCCTGAGATAGTGATGCAAAGTCTAAAAGTCAAAGATGATTTATTGGTAAAATAAGGGTTTTCAAAGTCAGAAGAAATTATTAACCACCCGTTTCCGTTGGTCACTGGAGTTCACGGACAAAAGAGCATAGCCTAAGTTCCATGTGGGTGGCAGAAAGAGGAATTCTAACCACTAATTTGCACTAATTCACACTAATCATTTTTTGTGCGTTTTTGTGTTTGTTGCCACTTCGTTGCTGACGATTAATACGTCAGCCCTTTTCCGCGTTGCTTCAAATGTGGCTATTGCTTCCCTTCATGTAGATCCCCATTAGTGCCGATTAGTGAAACTTAGTGGTTAAAAAAATATTATCACAGAAGTAAACGAAGCCATTGCAGTGGTCTCAAAACTTTGTTCCCTTCGTTAACTTGAGCGGTAGCGGCTGTAAAGAAAGAGTTATTATGTCAGATGATGTGTTAGTTAGAGTTGAAGGGGTTTCTAAGAAGTTTTGTAAGTCTTTGAAACGCTCCCTCCTCTATGGGGCGGCAGACGTGTGGACGGAGTTGTCGGGGGGCGGGAAGCATGATGAGCTGCGCGAGGGGGAGTTCTGGGCGGTGAAAGATATTTCGTTTGAACTCAAACGGGGGGAGTGTCTGGGGCTCATAGGGCACAATGGGGCTGGGAAAAGTACCTTGCTCAAAATGCTGAATGGGTTGATCAAGCCGGATCAGGGGCGCATCGAAATGCGGGGACGAATCGGATAGCGGCTCGAAAAAAATTTAGCCTTCACCCCGCATCCCGCAGCCCGCATCTCTTCCCCCGAATCGCGCATCGCGCATCCCGCATCCCTCTCTTCTGCCCGGACGGGAAAAAATTTATAATAAAGGCGCTGTCCTCGGTTTTACAAAAAAGGAAATCGATGAAAAATTTGATGCAATAGTCGATTTTGCAGAGATTGAGGAATTCATCGATATGCCGATCCAGAATTATTCATCGGGCATGAAAGTGCGATTGGGGTTTGCCGTATCGGCGAAATGATAACTTGATGGATGCTTTACTAATGCGATATACAGATGTTTTGGGAATAAAATATGAACAATAGTACATCAACTATAAATCAACACTCCTCACCTAGTGATCAAATTACAGTGTATTACCCCAATATGCG
>RZYD01000491.1 GCA_009930445.1 Bacteroidia bacterium
CAGGCGATAACCTTTAACCGGTCGGCAATTTCGTGGGCAAACATTTTTCCGGGTTGCGTAAAATGTGATAAAATCCCTTTAAAGCCCGGGAGGTTTACGGCGTAAAATTTTTCTTTTCGTTCATTCGCTGCCTTTAATACCTCATGTTCAAATTTAAAATCATAGAAATTGAGCTTCCGGGTGGCGATTTTCCATTCCGCTTTGCTTATTCCTTGTTTCAGCGTTTCCCTGATTTGCAGCAATGCCCACTGACGGAAGCATTCAATATGTGTGATTTGTGGTATCCATTGGTTGTGGGCTACACCTTTTACTTCTACCCGGGTGCCGCCTTTACAGCTGACATTCACATCCTCGCGGCCGGCTCCGATGCCTGTTCGTACTAATCCGGTGCTGCGGTTTAGAAACCGGATATACTGCGCAGCCTCTTTCACTTCCTCCGGATTTCTCATGTCGGGGTAGGTCACTGTTTCAATGAGTGGCATTCCCAGACGGTCGGTTTTGTAAATGCGGGTATGGCCTATGTCCGATATTTCACGGCAACTGTCTTCTTCAATGCTCAGTTGTATTAACCTGACGGTTTTATTTTTCAATGGAATTTCGCCCTCCACACCCAGTATGGCCGTACGCTGAAACCCTGTCGGAATACTTCCGTCGAGGTATTGTTTGCGCGTAATATGCACCTCCCCGACAATATTCAGCTTCGATAGCAGTGAAATTTTTAAAGCGATCTCCAGCGCTTCGCGGTTGATAGGAAATGGCGGGGTATCATCCACTTCATAGGTACAGGTGGTTTCATTTTTGACTCGGTAAATTATTTCTTTCCGGGTTTTAAATTCCATCAATGCGGTGCCGTCATATTCGCCTAACTCACTTAGTGTCGGGCGCATGTGCCGGATGACTTCTGCATCGTAATCCTCATTTTTATGGTAAAGGCCTGCCGGGCAATGACAAAAGAGTTTCTTTTTTGTTTTTAATTGCTGGTGTACTTCCAGTCCCGACATGAACCCGATGCGATCATAGGTTTCCTGCGTGGCTTCGTTTAATGGAACATAGCCAATCTTCCGTAAGGTCTCACGGTAATTTAATTGTGGGTCAAATTGTTTTTTCATGGAGATTATTTGCCTTAAAAACTGGTTGCCAAATGTAAGGAGTTTTTCCAGATAATAAAACTTAGCAACAGGGGAATATTGCCGCTTCCTGTCGCGTTATTAATTTTGTAGTGCTTCCCGTCCAACGAATTTATCCTGCGGAGGTTTACGTTTTAATATGTAGTTTTGTATCGTTTTATAAAGAAAATTTAAATCGCCGGTTTAATGACAAAGCTTGTCGTTTTCCTTTGTCTGCTGCTGCTTCCCGTGTGGGTCTTCACACAGGAAAGAGCCCGTATTGAGGTAGTGCATGCCGATGAATGGACTTATGACAAAAACAAGGGCGAGGATATCACCATTATTCGCGGTAATGCGCTCTTTAAACATGAAGCTGCTTTTTTGTATTGTGATAGTGCCTATCTGAATGAAAATCAAAATAGCCTTGATGCATTCAGTAATGTGCATGTGATTGATAATGACACCTTGCATTTGTGGGGCGATTATTTGAAATACAATGGAAACAGCCGTTTGGCGGTAATGCAGCGAAATGTTAAACTGAAAGATCCTTCCACTGAATTGTATACCGATACGCTTTATTATGACCGCAATACCGGGAGTGCCTATTATACTACCGGTGCAGAAATTTTCAATGGAGAGAATGTCCTGAATAGTATTTTTGGATATTATTTTACGGATGAAAAATTGCTTTTTTTTAAAGATAGTGTGGAATTGGTTAATCCGGATTATCGGATGTATTGCGATACCCTGAAATATAACACAAGTACTGAAGTGGTGTATTTTCAGGGCCCTGCTGATATTTTTAATGAAAATAACCGGATGTATTGCGAAAACGGATTTTATGATACCAAAGGAGACCTGGCCCGGTTTAGTAAAAAGGTAGTACTCTTTTATGATGAACAAATACTGCGTGCCGACAGCCTTTTCTACGACAATAACACGGAATATGGACAGGC
>RZYD01000068.1 GCA_009930445.1 Bacteroidia bacterium
CTTTTCCATCAGTGGTCTCCTTTGGTTGAGTACCGCCAAATCTAACCGATTTGGCGTGGAGACCACTACCTACTTTTAACAATTTATGGGACATTACCAAGCAATACCCATGAAACAAAAATTGCAACAGAGTAACTTATGAAAAAGAAAATATTCATGATGATGGATTTCTCCGATCCGATAGCAGGTGAGGCCTATAAACATTGCATTCGGCCCGTTTGTGAACACCTCGAATTAGTTATAATACGAGCGGATGAGATCCTTGGTGTAAACCCGATATATGAGGACATAATCCGGGAAATCCAACATGCGTCCATTCTTATCGCGGACATCTCAACCAAAAATCCGAATGTGTTTTATGAACTGGGCATTGCTCATACGCTCAAACAAGGACAAACCCTTATCATCACACATGAACAATGCGACAAGTTGCCCTTTGACATAAGGCATTTCCGAGTCATTGAATATGAAAATTCGATTCAGGGCACCAAAATCTTTGAAGAAAAACTTCGGCAGACGCTCGAAGCGTTATTGCAAAATCACAAGGCAGTTTATCAGGAAGAATTTGAACTCGTTCTGTCCGTTCTTGTTGCCGATGGAAAAGAAGGCGATGTTTTCGCATTAATCGGCATGTTCAAGAGCACCGGATTCATCAGGAGAGATGAAATAATATCGGTAGAAGCGACCTTCCCGAACGGAACCGTTACACAAAACAATTTCCAAAGCACAAATCCATTGGCAGCCTTTGTAAAGCTGAACTATGTGACAATCATTGACAATCGTCTTATGATAACCGAAAAAGGCAAGGCGTTTGCAGAACACGCCATGGGAAAAGGAAAAGGTTACAACTGCCACATACTCAATGGGATTACAATCGCCGAAAACTACAAATCAATGTTTTCCAAATCAAAAGAGAGCCAATCAGATGACAAGCAGTAATCAAGTTGAAATTGATAACGAAGGGAATTCGTATTTAGTTACTGAATATATTCAGGAATCTCATCGCATTGAAGAGGATTCCATCTATTCGGCAAAAGGCCACTATAACGCAGCGGCAATTTGGAGATGGGTTCATTTATGGATTGGAATCCCAAACACTATTCTCGCTGCAGTTGCAGGTGTTAGCGCTTTTGCCAATTATCCAGTGTTCGCCGGATTCCTGACGGTAGTTGTAGCGGCTTTGTCAGCGATTGCGACATTTCTGAACCCCAGTGAAAGAGAATCAATACACAAGAAATGTGCAGGAGAGTACCATGCCCTAAGAAACCAGTCTCGAATTTTTCGCAATATTACCACGAAACGTTTAAGCAATAGTATTGATGACTTAAATGCTGCTTTTGAATGTCTTATTGCCAAACGAGATGACTTAAATGCAACATCGCCTCAAATACCGAAAAGAGCTTTTCATAAAGCACGACAGGGAATAGAGGAGGGTGAAGCTACTTATAAAGAGGATAAATCATGAGTGTACAAACATATCTGGAACGTCGTTCTCGTGAAGCCATTTTAAGAGACGACGAAAAAACATCCATTCAGACATCCATTCAGACATTGAAACAGCGTTTGTCATATTCGGGGTTGCAGATTTCGGAAAGCTTTCAATTCGGATCATCGACAAGGGGCACGATTTTACCCCGCAAGATGGATGAGAAGTCCGATATTGATTATATGATCGTTTTTTCTGACGGTGGCTATAATCCACAAACGTATATATCGCGACTTAAATACTTCGCTGAAAAATATTATTCATCTTCCGAAATCAAGCAATCACATCCGACAGTGGTCTTGAATCTCAATCACATAAGTTTTGATTTGGTTCCCGCTTTCAAACGTTCCTATGATTCAGAATATGTTATTCCTGCATCGAATAAAAGCTATATGGAATGGATGCCAACATCGCCGAATGCATTTAATGCTAAACTGACGGAAGCAAACAAGCGATCGAACTCACTTCTAAAGCCAACGATAAGGCTCCTGAAATATTGGAATGCCTGTTCCAACCATATTTTCAGTTCTTATGAATTGGAGCAGATGATCACGAATCGTCTCTTCTATAATTGTTATTCAATCAGAGATTACTTCTTTGATAGTATTCTAAATCTATCATTCGATACTCAAACTGCATCATCAAAGACAAGCAAGCTGATGGCCGCGCAAAATACTATAAGACAAGTATTAGATTATGAACGTCGAGGAGAGTTATTACTTGCTGAAAGTGTAATCAAACGGATTATTCCTGAGTACTGAATCCTGAAATTATTAGCTAGATAACAGCGGTAAAGAAAACATAGGACATTATGAAAAGCGAATGGAAGCCGAAACACTCCTCGATACCGCCAAACGCGCCGTTGAAATCGCCATTGAAGAGGGGGAAGAATCGGCGTTGCGATATCTGGAGCAGCATGAAACCCATTGACAAAAAACCTCTGTGCTCTCCGCGCCCTCTGCGGTTAAATCCCGCATCCACAGCCCGGAAGAATCAACCGCCAAGCACGCAGAGAGCGCAGAGAATGGGCACATGTTCATTTTTCTGCCCAAAACAAAACTTCCAACCATTGGAACTTTCCAAATCAAAACGTCCAATCATTGGAACTTTTTAAAAGCGCGTTTCCAATGATTGGAGAAGCATTTGAAACAGGAAAAAGTCACAGCTTTAAGATAAAAATATGAGCCGAAATAGAAGCAGACCTATTGAAGAAGTGTTGACGCATTCCAGACCGGATTTGGCAGCATTGCTTGCCGATACCACCTATGAATTAGATGAAGGCTCGACGTATGGCAGTAAATCATGTTCGACTCTCACAACGGTTCTTCTGTTTGCTTCCGCCGAGCAGGTTGGCCAGTCAAAAAAACTGAGTTACGAAGACAGACGTTGTATTATAGAAGCGTTTCATGCTATTTATCCGGTTCAAGATAATGCCCCTGAAATTTGCGACATATCCTTTTGCCTAGCGCAAAGGGATGAAACACGCCCTACACCTTATCTTGAACATGTTGATTTCGAATACATCAGCGAACAAATACGTAAATGCGACGAAAAAATCGAACGTGAAGATTTTGATGGAGCAATCACAAATGCCCGCACCTTGTTGGAAACTGTTTGCAAAACCATCTTAACCATAAGAAACATTGAGTTTAAAAATAACACCGACTTATCCCAACTATACAAAAGCGTCGCACATGAAATAGGGCTAGCACCAGAGTACAAAACAGACAAAAACGTGAAACAAATTTTGTCAGGCTGCAATGGGATTGTCAGCGGTCTTTCCGCATTACGTAATTCACATAGTGACGCACATGGAAAATCGCCGTCACCAAACTATAAAACGCCCAAACGCTACGCGCTTCTTGCTGTTGGAGTCGCAAAAACACTTTCGGATTTTTTGTATGCAACGTTTATAAAACAGGAGCATAATTCATGAGCCGAAAAGATCATCATATCAAGCCCTATGATCAAGGAACGCTGGACAAGTTGACGCTTTATTATGAGTACGTTCGCGCATGGCTGCCCGTATTTTTTAATCAGGAACACATAAACGCCATACAAATATGTGATTTATTCGCGGGTCCCGGGTGTGACGCGGAAGGCACCCCGGGAAGCCCCATGTTGGCATATGAGGCCATAAAGGAGTTCAGCGTTCAGAATCATCACCAGATACCTGTCACGCTTCATCTAAATGAATATGCTTCTGAAAAATATAAACAACTGCAACAGTGGAGGAATGAGGTAGAAAACATACCACATGTAGCCATTGAGTTGAATAACGCTGATTTTGAGAAAGCTTTTGAACCGGTAAAATCGGTATGCCGTAATTCAAAAATTGCAACACTGCTCTTTCTTGATCAAAACGGGGTTAAATTTCTTACTCCGAATGTGTTTGAATTTTTGGTCAATTGCCCGACAACTGATTTTATATTCTTCATCTCATCTGCAATCATGAATCGTTTTGGCGATGAGTCTGAAATTAAAGACTGTCTGATGCTAACCGAAGACGAGAAGAAACAGATGACGGGGAAAAACGTTCATCGAATTGTTGCCGATGCATATCGCCGATATATCCCGAAAGACAAGCCATACTATCTCGGTCATTTTTCAATATAAAAGGGATCCAATGTTTATGGTTTGATATTCGGATCTCCTCATCCCAGGGGTATGGACAAATTCATGACGCAATGCTGGAAAATGGATAATGTACGAGGCGAAGCAAATTTCGATATTGATGATGAGGGAATAGACTCGCGTCAACCCTCATTATTTCCGGAACACGACAAGCCTCGTAAATTGGATGTCTTTGAACGCGAGCTTGAAGACGCAATCCTTGGAAAAGAAGTCTATGACAACAAACAGATTTATATTTATGCGTTGGAACGTGGTTTTTTAGCTAGGCACGCCAAGAAAGTTGTAAGCGAAATGATTCATAAAGGAAGGTTGCCTAAGCAGAACGTAAATATTTCTTATGATGCATGGAAATCCTCAAAGCCTAAACAGGTCATTGTTCTTCCCAAAGGAAATACCGATGAACGTAATCTATGAACCAAAGGGTCGCGCGCGGGAATATTCGCCGTTGGCGTGTAATTTGTATCGGGGGTGTACGCATGGATGCCTCTATTGTTATGCCCCGGGGTGCATGAGGACGACGAGCGCGAAGTGGCATGAGGGGGCAGTTGTGCGGTCGCGGGTGCTGGAGCTATTTGAAAAGGATGCGGCGAAATTGCGGGGTGATCCGCGGAAAATCCTGTTCAGTTTTTTGAGCGATCCGTATCAGCCGTTGGAGGCGACCGAGAAGATCACGCGGCAGGCGTTAGAGATGGTAAAGAAATACAATCTAAGAAGCCAAATTCTGACAAAAGGCGGCGTTCTGGTGGAGAGGGATTTTGATTTAATGAAGGCATGCGGAACGGAATTGGGGGTGACCCTGTGTTTTGTGGACGACGAACTACGACGCAAGTGGGAACCAACGGCTGCGAGTGTGGCAGAACGTCTGCAATTGCTTTGCAACGCCCATGCAGCAGGTTTGCACACGTGGGTGAGCTTAGAGCCCGTGATTGATCCCGATCAGGCACTGGCTGTAATTAGGGAAGCGCATCCATGGGTATCGTTTTGGAAAGTTGGCAAGCTAAACCACATGAAGGAAGTCGAAAAACAGGTGGATTGGAGGCTGTTTCGTCGGGAGGTTGAGGCACTTTTGCAGCGTTTACATGCAAATTACTATATCAAAGACGATTTGCGGGCGTTTTTATGAGCAGGTTGCTTGTACACACTCTTTTTGATAGGGAGTTGCGCCGCACGGCTGAAGGTATAGCTTATGACGAGATGCCTATGACGGAGCTATCATCTGGTGATCTTGATGCTGAGGCCATTCGTGCTGCATTTGGGGAGAAGGAACCTGTAGAAGAAAGTCAGTTGATTACGCTTAAATTGCTTGTCGAGGATCAAGGCCGGCTAGTGCCGACTCGGGGCGGAATGCTGTTATTTGGTAAGGATCGGCAACGATATTATTCTGATGCATGGGTTCAATGCGGTCGTTTTCTTGGAACGGAAAAAAAGGATATATTTGATCATGTAAATATTGATAAGCCACTGCCGCAGGCGGTTGATGAGATCATGCTTTTTTTGAAGAAGCATGCTTATCGTAGTGCAGATTTGTCAGAAATTCGGCGCAAAGACAAATGGAGCATACCATTAAGTATTTTACGCGAAGCTGTTATTAATGCCTTGGTGCATGCAGATTATTCACAACGTGGCGCACCAACTCGCGTTGCCTTTATGGATGATCGGATAGAAATTGAAAATCCAGGAATACTGCTTCCGGGACTAACCATTGCGGACCTTCGCCGGGGAATTTCTAAAATTCGCAATCCGGTTATTGCCCGCGTGTTTCGCGAGTTAGGTCTGATTGAACAATGGGGCACGGGAATACGCCGTATTTTTGATGATGCCCGTTCGTTGAAGCTTCGTGAACCGTGCATCGAAGAGATTGGAATGCATCTTCGACTTACGGTCTTTTTGCAGGAGCCTTTTCGGCAGGAACAGCAAGTCAGTGAGCAAGTCGGTGAGCAAGTCGATGAGCAAGTCAGTGAGCAAGTCGGTGAAGGAATGGCAACGCGTGTTTTAGCGGTCTGTGCGGAAAAACCTGCCAGTAAGCAGGATATTTTGAGCGCATTAGGTTTGAGCAATGCGTATATGAATTATAAACGCCATATATTACCATTGATTGAGTGCGGCTATATCTCTTTTACGATTCCCGAAAAAACAAAGAGTCGGTTTCAAAAATACAGGGTGACAGAACAAGGTGCTGAAGTTCTGAAAAAGGGGAGGCAGCAGGGGCAGTTAACGCAGGCTTGAGCAATAATGCCGACGGGAAAAGGAAGTTAACAATGAGCAAAATAATCTCCGTATCACGACGCACAGACATCCCCGCATTTTATGCAGATTGGTTTCTGAACCGTTTAGATGAGGGTATAGTCGGGTGGGAAAATCCATTTGGTGGGCAGAAATATCTTGTGTCACTGAAGCGTGAGGATGTGCTGGCGTTTGCGTTCTGGTCGAAGAATTATCGCCCATTTCTGAATGTGGTCAAAGAGGTTAAAAAGCGGGAATACCCCTGCTTGTTTAACTATACCATCACTGGGTTACCAAAGATTTTTGAGAGTGAAGTGGTGGAAGTGGATGATGCGATTGATAGCTTTCGGGAGGTGAGTGCGCTGTTTTCGCCATCCCATATTGGATGGCGTTATGATCCAATCTTAATATCGGATCAGACTGGTTCCCAGTATCATTATGACCGCATTGAATACATCGCGAGTCGGCTGGCGGGTTATACCGACCGGTGCTTTATTAGTTTTGCTGTTCAATATGGAAAAGTTGAGCGCAATTTCAGGAGTTTTTCAAAAGAGACAGGAATTACGTTCGTTGATCCAGAGGAAGCGGATCGTATTACCATGGCAAATCGTCTGGCAGAAATTGTAAATCGATATGGAATGCAGATGTATACCTGCTGTGGCGATTACCTGATTGGAGATCGCATTAAAAAAGGACACTGCCTGGACGGCGACTTGTTATCCCTCCTGTATCCAGAACAGGAATGGAAGGTTAAACGCAAACCGACACGAAAGGAATGCGGCTGCACGGAGTCCACCGATATTGGTAAATACGACACCTGTCCGCACGGCTGTATTTATTGCTACGCCAATATGAACAAGCAGCGTGCCGACACGTTATATTCGCTACGGGATGATGAATCCGTATTTCTGGGCTACTCAAAAGAGGATTCGGAACGTTTTATGGTGAATGTAAAACTGCCCAAAGAACATAGCAAACCCATGGCGCAACAAATGAAGTTCGGTTTTTAAAAATGCGAGAAGCTATGACCTCGAACAATTACCTGCCCTTTACGCGGGCAATATCGCGTCATGGAATGTTGTGTAATAGCGGGATTGTAGACCGCGATTCTCTCTCCCCACACGGCTGTTTGAATGCCTACGGCGGCTCAGCCGCACAGGCGACAAGGGGTAGGAGTCGTCGGTCAGGCGGAAACCTCATGCCGGTATAATTTTTCAACGGCCAGTTCTTTGGCTTTGGCTTCCACGTCAACAGTGAGGTGAAGTCCTCGCCACTCGTCCGGAATATCTTCCGTCTGAATGTAGTCATGGTGCCATTTAGGATTGGCATTGTTCCAGCCGTTTTTCGGGCTGGAAATGTGAAACAGCGGTTCGCGGTTCCATGTGGCCAGCGCTTGCTGTGTGGCCTGTTCTACCGTCAAATCATCCGGCAGACAGCGGTGATGATGTATGTCGTAGACGAATGGGATGCCGGTTTCTCTGCATAGCGGAAGCAGGTCCGCCGGGGTGTAGACCCGGTCATCATTCTCAATGGTCAGCCGTGTTCGTACAGGTTCCGGCAGCTGGTTGATCCGGGCTGCGACACGTTTCAGCGCGGATTCTTTATCCCCGTATGCACCGCCTCCATGAATGTTGATGACATCGGCACCCACCCAGGATGCCACCAGCGCCTGATAGGAAAGCTCTTCGATTGATTTACGCGTTACATCCTCTCTGAGCGAACTTAGCAGCACAAATTGATCGGGATGAAAGGAGAGGCGGATGTCATGTTCGCTGGCAAAGCGTCCGCACGACTTAAATTCGCTGCTGATTACCGTGTGGTTCGGCAGGTGTTCAAATTTATAGCCTGCATCCGGGTGCGTTTTGAGCGGCAGGATCTGGCTGTTGATTCGAAAGGCGCCGATGTGGTGTGCCGAGCAGTAGTGGAGCGCCTCCTGTAATGCGCTCGCGTTATGCAGGCATAATTCACTGATGTAGCGCAGGGCGTCCCCTCGGTCCCGTTTCAACATGGCAGTTGCTGTAGTGGTGCGGAATTTGATGGGCGCTTTTTTAAATTTGCAGCACAAGCCTAAGCGAAACATAGTGGCTCCCTGTTTTTTATGGATGATACTCGGTCACGTCGCCGAAATTGCAGACATAGATATATGAGGATACGTGCACTGCAAAGAAAGCGGTCGATTCCTGATCAAAAAACGGGCGCAGCTGGGGATGTCGGTTCAGCAGAAATGTTGCGTCTGCCTGATGAGTGGCTTTGTCGAGTTCGTCTGCGTGGCCGATGATCGTTGTCGCAACAGCATCTCGCAGGTCATCCGTTGTATTTTTGCGGTTGTCAACCAGCAGAGCAACCTGTGGATGGCCGATCAGATTGTTATATTTCTGGGTTGCGCGTGCGGTCACAAAAAAGATTTCTTTCAAGTTTTCCGAGAAGGAAAAAGCTACCAGACTGGTGTAGGGCCGCTCTATGTTCTGCGTTGCAAGAACAGCCAGGTTTTCTGAAGTGAGCAATGTTTTAATTTGTTGCCGGATCTTATCTTGTTCCATCGTTTTTGTTTCCTTACATGAATCCGTTGAAACGTTGAAGTGTGTAGCCACATTATAGAGAGGTAAACGTGTTTGACCACGCAATAGTGAAGAAAATGGCCCTGTTCCCTATCGTTGTATTCAATGTTCCATAAATGCATAGAACCGGCGACCATAATGGAGCGCATGTAGGTGCGAAGGGACGGATTATTCTTCCGCCAATGAGAAGGTTAGCCGCAAAAAAGCTCATAATTCACAAAGAGGGATATCCGCACTAACTGAGTTTTGTGCTAACGCAGGCGGTTGTAAATATATCCTTCACAACCGTTCATTCCATTCACTAGAGCAAACAGCCGAGGTATAGAGAGAAGAACAGCGGTATTTCTATCCGCCGATTACGCAGATTTTTTTAGACAGGATTCGAGATAAGGAATGTCAGCCGCAAAAAGGCTCAGAAGTCGCAAAAAAGGGGAAATAGATTTTCTCACAGCGCCCACAGAGCCCATATATTGCCACCCCCTCCGTGAACTCCGTGCTCTCTAGCGTCAGCGGGTGGTAAAATAATGCTCATTCGTGTTCATTCGCGTGATTCGTGGGCTGATGATTGTAGAGGGGAGAGATTTTTATCCACTAATTCGCACTAATTATCACTAATCCCCAATCTGTGTAAATCCGTGTAATCTGTGGATGATAGAAGTTTTTCCCCACCCCTTCGTTAACTTGAGCAGCGCGACTGTTTAAAAAGAATGTCAGCCGCAAAAAGGCTCAAAATCCACAAAAAGGGATATCCGCACTACCTGAGTTTTGTGCTAGCGTAAGCGGTTGTAAGAATATCTTTCACAACCGTTCATTCCATTCACTAGAGTAAACAGCCGAGAAATAGAGAGAACTAAACTTTCCCCGTTTTTCCAAAGCAATCTGATTGAGCAAAAATTGTGGGCTGTCGCGAGGGCATCCATACGTGGGAGTTGCGGAATATTCAGGT
>RZYD01000492.1 GCA_009930445.1 Bacteroidia bacterium
GGTGCGGATTACTCCGGGTCGTATGAAGTATCAAAACGAATACTCACATTCAATCAAAAAGTGACCATCAAGAAGCGCATTTTCCAACCTGAAGACTGGAGCAGTTTCAAAACAGCCGTTAATAACCAGCGCTACATGATGGAAGAACCTGTAATCCTGGCTCGTTAATTTTAAATCAAAGACATTATGAATAAGAAGATATATCGATTTCCGACATTGCTCATCGCAGGACTGTTCCTCTCGGTTATTACGCTTGCACAGCACAGCGATGCTGTTTTCAACAACATTGAAAAACACTATACCCTCTATCCTGACGGAAGAATGCAATACCGCGAGGTAAAAGACCTTACATTAAATACACACTATGCCTTTAACAGAATCTACGGTGAAACTTTCATCGTTTTCAACCCTGAGGCGCAAAAACTGGCCATTGATGAGGCCTACACCCTTATGGCTGACGGCAAAAAGGTTGTAGCGCCTGAAAATGCTTTCAACCCGGTTCTTCCCAGACCTGCTGCTGACTTCCCGGGAGCAGCTCACCTGCGCGAAATGGTGGTAACACACACCGCCCTTGAGGTAGGGGCAAAAATCCATCTCGACTATGTAATTAATACAGAAGCCGGATTTTATCCTGCGCTGATGGATGAAATAGTCATTCCTCAAACCGACCCGGTGGAAAACATGAAAATTATTGTTCAGGTGCCGGAAGGAACTCCTTTCAATTACCACATCACTAAACTCCGCACCAGTCCTGAAATAGCTACAGACAAAGGATTCACGACTTACACGTTTACTTTTGTTGCCATTAAAGCACTTTCACACGACTATTGGCAAAAAGCCGGGCATTCCGGCGATCCGGTTCTCACGTTCTCAACATCAAAGGATCTGCACCGTCTGGTTGACAGTTATGTAAACCAGAAAGCCTTTCAGTTAAAAGTATCGCCTCAGATGAGCAAAGCAGTATCTGCTGCCACAAAAGAGGCACAATCAGACATGGAAAAGATCGCAGCTATTCAGGATATTGTTGTGAATGAAATATACCATTTCGGTATCAATGAAAAACATCTTGGTTATCAGCTGAGAACTCCTGTTGAGGTTTGGAACAGTAATGGCGGCACAAAAGCAGAGAAGGCACTTCTTCTGGCAGCCATGCTTCGTTCCGGAGGTATGAATGCCAATCCTGTGGCACTCTTTGCACCCGGCACTCCCGACAAAAAGGCCGGAAACCTCAACGAAATCAAAGAATATCTCGTTCAGGTTAACCCTAAAGAGGGAAAAAGAATCTATCTGAATACTGACCAAAGTAATACCTTTAGTGCAGCGCTGAATTATCCGGGCTACAGTGCACTCCTTCTGGATGCGGCAGTTGAAAGCCTGCGATTTGAGAATTTCCCCGGCCCTGATACAAAGCGAAACATGAGCCTGAAGATTGTTTTTGAACCTGAAAAAAGTACCATTACCGGTGCTGTTACTCTTTCAGGGAAAGGCGTTCCTGTTTTCAATCCCGTTGATACTGCAACCCATGTCAGAGAGATTAAAGGTTTGCCGGTAAAAACAAAGCATGTGACAGCTCTCCATGTCTCTTCCGTAAGCTCAAATATTACTTTTGAGATGGAAACGGCAAATCCTGTAAAGGCTAAAAACGGGTATTTCATTCTTGATATGCCTTATCTTGGGAATGACCCGGCACATACCTGGCCGTATGAATTGCAAAGCTCAAGAACTACAGACATAGACCTTGGAAACGGCCTTGACATTAACTATACGTTTGATATTTCAATTCCTGAAGGATATGCTTATGTTGTTCCTGCAGAGGATGTGGTTTTAAAGAATAGCTTCGGTGCAATAGCGATTAATTATGTCGTTGACGGAAATCGGCTTAAGGTGACAAAAATATTACGTGTTTTGAATCCTGTTACAGAAGAGCAATCCTGGCCTGAAGTTAAGGCACTCTTTGACCTTTGGCGCACAGAAAACTACAGCAAGCTGATAATCAAAGCAAAATAGTTGCAGAATGTATATTGCTGACCTTCACATACA
>RZYD01000493.1 GCA_009930445.1 Bacteroidia bacterium
AAGCAGCTCTTCGGTGTGTGCCAAATCATCGGGATGTACCAACGGCATGTAGGTTTTGCCCAGTAATTCCGCTTCGTTTTTACCGAATAAATTACAATAAGAAGGGCTAACAAAGAGAAATCTGTTTTTTGTGTCAACTTTAACGATCAGGTCGGTTTGGTTTTCGATCAGGATCCGGTATTTGGCTTCGCTTTCAATTAAGGCCTGTTCGGCTGTTTTGCGTTTGGTAATAACTTCGGTGTACAAAATAATTCCGTCAATTTCGTGGTTAGTATTTCTGTAGGGCCTGCATTCCCAACGTGTATATTCTGTTTTTCCATTTTGACGGATAAAAAAATCATCCTCGTTTTTCAAAATTTCTCCCTGAAGCACACGTTGATGTATTTCTCTCCATTTTTGTGGAATTTCCGGAATCACTTCGTAATGGTTTTTTCCGATAATATCCGCCTCCTTAATTCCGTAATCCTGCAGGTAGCGTTCACTGACAAAGATGTAGTTTAGGTTTTTGTCGAGCACTGAAATAGCATTCGGGTCATGCTGAATAATGTATTGCATCAGGTTTTTCCATTGGATTAATTCCTGCTGAATCGTTACCTGTTGGGTGATGTCCTCCACAATGCCTTCAATCCACCCTTTATCCGGATAAACTTTCGCCGAATAAGCCGCCCAGAAGATTGTTTTATCCTTTTTGTAAAACCTTGCCCTGAAGTTTTGAATCGATCCGTATTTTGATATCTCGTCAATCATTTTTTCCCTTGTGCCCTTGTCGACATAATTTCCTTCGGTTTTGTACTCCCAAATGAAGGAATCGCGGCTGTCGTATCCGAACATTTTTGCAATCTGATGGTTGGCTTCCAGAATTTTACCATCCGTAATGCGTGTCCTGAACAACCCTACCTGGGCGTTTTGAAACAAATTCAGGTAAGTTTCTCTGCTCTCTTTTATTGCCTCATTCACCCGTAGCTTACAGGAATCCTCTATGGCCTGTATTTGTTTTTCCTGCGCTTTGTTTTCTTTTCGTAATTGTTCGATTTCCAAACGAAGTGTTTCGGATTCTTTTTCGTGTGATTCCATGACTTTCCCCTTGTTGGTTAGGTTGACTTTCCCTCGCAATTTTACGCTATAATTGGAATTACTTTCATAATGATTATATGTTTTGTAAATGATTAAACAGGTAACTCTTTTTTTGTTTTGGGGTTTTTCTTTCTAAAAAAACAACCCAATCCTTTATTCTGTTTTTCTCAATTTACACGGCTTAAACGTTGCTGTGTCAGGTTATACATTGGGGTAAATATACCAATTATTCATCAGATAAGCAACAGAACTTTTTTATTGCCCATTTTAGTGGTTTTGCTTGTGAACCGGCGTGTATTATATTGTGTTTTTGAAGAAAACAGAAGGGGCTTATTTTGTCGGCCTTATATAAAAATACAGGCTGTCTGAAAGGGTTTCAGACAGCCTGATTGTATTATCATTAGCGGCTTAGAAAGTGGCTTTTAGCGTAAGGAAGAAATTTCTGCCGGGTGCTGATATTCCTGAGCTATAGGGCCGGTAGCGACGGTCGGTGATGTTTTCAATGCCCGAGCTGAGTGTAATCTGATCAGTTACCGGAACCATTGCCTTAATATTTAGGGTGAGCCATGCTGGCGAATAATTATTGCCGTTTTCATCTTTGGCGTAAATTTCATCTTTGCCCTGTTCCTCGAAGGCTAAATCTTCATAATCACGCTTTTGCTGATAACAGGCATAAAACTGGAGGTTTACTTTGTTCGCTGTGTATGCCAGTCGGGAGGTTCCGAAAAGGGGAGGGGCATGCCGTGAAGGGCTGATCATACCATCGTCAAGCTCTTCTTTACCGGTTTGATAGTTTAAGTCGGTGGAGAAACTGAATCCTTCGGGGAGTTTTATTTCCACGCCGGCCTGTACACCATAAACGTTGGCTTTGGCCGCATTTTGAATTGCCTGTACTTTGCTCATTACACCATCGTATAGAATGCTGTCGGCTCCGTTTAATGTAAAGTCTCGTCGTACAAGGGCA
>RZYD01000494.1 GCA_009930445.1 Bacteroidia bacterium
AATGGACAGCCTTTTTGCTGTATTGGTGCCCAGAACAGGAATCGAACCTGCACTCACGAATGTGAACTAGTCCCTGAAACTAGCGCGTCTACCAATTCCGCCATCTGGGCGTAAAAATACAAGGAACGAAATGGTGCCCAGGACAAGAGTCGAACTTGCACAGCCTTAAGGCCACTACCCCCTCAAAGTAGCGTGTCTACCAATTTCACCACCTGGGCATTTCCTTTGGGGTGTGCAAATGTATAAAATTTTTTATTCACACAAGCACACACCACAAAAAAAAGCAGGAATTTCGAGCAAAAAAGTTGCTAGTCAGCATTCGGGGAAAGAACCTTCCATCCCACCCACAAAAAAGCGACATCCATTGGCACTAATGGGAATGATGATGCACAGCGGGACGGAGTGCACGGGATATTTCGCGTTTTCCGGCAGGACCGGGAAGCGCTTCAACAACAAACCCTGCCATTTGCATGGCTCTTTTTACTGCACCTCTGGCACTATAGGTTACTAAAATTCCACCCGGACGCATGGCACGGAAAAGCTTTTCAAAAACCGCTTCACTCCATAATTCAGGTTGTAAATCAGGGGCAAAAGCATCATAGTACACCAAATCAAAACTCAACTCTTTTAAGGTGAGTTCCTCAAAAGGAGAATGGATTTTATTTAGAACAAACTGATCGCTGATAAAATAGGGAATATCCCAGGGGCATGTGTGCATTTTCAGAAAAATATCAGCGGCATCCTGATCGTTCACAAACGCCGGATAATCGAGCCGGGTAAATAAGTCCTCCTCAATAGGCCAGGCCTCAACCGCCACATAATGAACCTTCCCTTTTTTTCTTTTTCGGGCCTCCAGAAAGGTCAGAAAGGCATTCAATCCCGTACCGAATCCCATTTCAAATATTGTTATGCTACAGGCTTTATCCACCATAGTACTAAACCCCGCCTCCAGAAAAATATGCCTCGATTCACTTACCGCTCCGTAGAGGCTATGATAAGGCTCGTTAAGGTTGTTAAGGTACAGTGTCTTGGATCCGTCGTCCGTGGTTCGAATTACAGGTTGTTCACGTTTCATTCTTGTTCTTTTTCTGTGTTGAATAAATTACGATTATACATTATCAAAATGGCATCAGGGATAGCATCAAAGGTATTGGAATTTTCCAACAGAAAGGTATGGGCATTATATTTTTCGATTTGATTCGCTGCGATAAGCCACAAAACGTTTTCTGCATGGTCGAAAGTGACCGATCGGATATGGGGTCGGGAAAGGACTTGAACAAGCGTATAAGGTGGACTGAAGCGCACCACACCCTCCCCACAGACCAGAAAGTAAGTTCCCGGGAGACCACGACAGGCCGAGGTAAAATGTCTTTGGCACGTAGTTAAGGGAAGATTTTTATTGTAAAGGATATCGCGCGAAAACAAGGTGGTTTGGCCCTGCGTATAACCCGCAAGATAGAGCATATCGTGGTCATGGCCAATAATCAGAAGGCTGTCGTACGGCATTTCCACAGCATCGTGAAAGGCTCCGCCATTCGCATACCATGTGGTTAATACCAATTTCTGCTGGTATTTGGTTCGCTCCACCGCCACGAGATAACGATCGGTTACATAGAGCGCTTCCGGATACCGCTCATGAATCAGGTAAGTCCGGAATTTTTCTATTCCTGCATGATCATAAGCAAAAATATTATCCTGATAAAGTGCAACCCAAAACCAGCCGGAAGCCAAAACAGCGGCAGAAAAAAAAGGAAAAGGGGGATTTACCACAGCCTCAACCATCCACTGTATGGTCTTTTCATCGGCCGAATAACACATAAGATGACCCGAATACCTGCCAACGGTATATAACAGGTTATTATGGCTATCGGTTGCTGCATGATTAAAATCACCCTGCACTGAAAAGGCATAAATTAGTGTCAGATCCTCCTGCAAAATATGTATATCGGTCTGATTATGGCTTGTATGTGAAATCAGATAACGATTTTTTGTGTGCAAATCCAGCGCATAAATCATCACAGGGACCACCACA
>RZYD01000495.1 GCA_009930445.1 Bacteroidia bacterium
GTTCGGCGGACAGGATTTTGGATGCGGTCATTGTCTCTCCTTGGCTGGATGTGGGCTTATCAAAAATGACCGTTTACACAAAATCCCGTACACCCTCTTGCTGGAATATCCAAGCAACTTGATATTATTCTTTATGACAACAATCAGCCGCTATTATTTTCTGAAGGCGATTTTATTATTACAACACCAAGTAGCGTACTTGGCATTATTGAGGTCAAATCACGCTTAGATTCAACTGGACTGAGGAATGCGATAGAAAAATATGATGGCATTGAACATATTCTGCTTCAAGGCAACCATACAAATAGAAAGATATTCCATGGCATATTTTCATATGAATTTACAAGCAATATTAAGTCGCAGTCAATTGACAACGCTCTAAGAGATTCACGAAAAATAATTAACCATATTTCGCTGGGAAATAGCTACTTTATAAGGCACTGGAAGCAGATAGAAGGCTCACAACTTAGCCCAGAAGTAACGGCGGCATCAGATTTTTATAATATTTACGACATCACGAATCTATCATTCTCATACTTCATATCAAATTTAGTAGATATTGTGTCCGGCGGTCTAAATGATCGGTATTGGATAGATTTTCCTATAGAAAACACAAAGGAAGTGCACCGATTAAGGACTGTGCACTTATGATAATAATCGCGCATAACAATGCAAATTCACTCGGACGGCAAAAAGCACCGCTCCTTCGTCGCTCAGCTTTTTGCTTCCGATGATTTGCGGCGTTGTCCACTCAGAGAATCGACATATGAGGAATATATGAAAATAAAGCCACTTGAAACGTTCAAACGTTACTATGACTTGGATTCTAAGGCAAAACGCATTTATTTCCTTTTTGAAGATGCTCCATCGTCAGAACTTTTGCCTCTTGCAGAATCGCTAGGATCTGAAACAACCAAATTTCTTGAGGAGACAAAAATTGACTGGAGCTGCTGTGGCAATCTTGGTCGACACTTAACTTTTTTAGTGAGAAATCTTAAAAAAGAGCAAAAAGAAAGCTGTTTACAAGATGTAAAGGACATAATTTTCTTTGACTTACCACAACTTTTTAACCATCTTTTATCTCTACCAGAAGATGATGAAGAATTTGATCCCGCAATAAAAACTGCAATTATTCCTTTGCTTGACGGGGGACACTATGATTCTGCAATAAGGAAAGTTTTTGTTTTGTTAACAGACAGGATTCGAAGAAAGTTCAATGTCATAGAGCAAATTGATGGGGAAGACCTTATAAACAAGATATTCGGTGGAAAAAATACAATTAAATTAAATATTGATGACAATAAAAAACAGTCAATGAGAAATTTGTTGTCCGGATTTTATGGTATATTTCGAAACAAGTTCGCACACAACGCAGTAGATCCAAAACAGACAGAAGTTAAGGCTGTTCTAGAAATGGCTAACGCAATATTATTAGAAATTGAACTGATCGAAATCAAAGACTAGAACAACAAATAAATGCGCCAGATAAACCGGTGATTTTCGTGTTAGCAAATACAAAGGGAAAGAGTATGGCGAAGTAAAGGATGACCTGAAAAAGAGATTACGACTGAACGAACTTGATGCTGCTTCTATAGAAAAATTTGTGACTTTCGAGCAAATGAAAGAAGCTAAGCCTTGATAAAGATCTCTATCAGTAGAACGCATAACCTCCCCCGCTCCCCACCCAACTCCGCCCGCGACATGCACAGCACATCGCGGACGGTTTGCATTATCCGAACAGCCTCCCAATCAGCCACATCCCATGCCCATGCCGGTACAACCGGCTTTGTGGGTGCGCGTCTTGAAACGCTGGACGTCCCCGCCCTGGAAGTGGGCGCTAGCGATGTCCGCGATCAAGCCGGTGCATTCAAAGACCGTAATGCCGTGCTCGGCCAGGACCTGCTTGGGCTGCTTGCCAGCCGCTTCGGTCAGCAGTAGCGCGCAATCCTTGAGCACCTCGGCCAGCCTGTGCCAGCGATCCGGGCCGCAACCCGCTTCCGGGGCCTGACGTTCCTCG
>RZYD01000496.1 GCA_009930445.1 Bacteroidia bacterium
CCGGGCATAGAATGAAGGAAAATGCTCTTACCAGGGGAGGTCTCGGATTAGGTTAGGAACTCCTATGTGCCGAGAAGTCAGCAGACGCCATAGTACCATGGGTAAACGAGCCGTATGAAAAGGATACGGAGGTCTCATATACGCTCTTTTATCCAATATCATGCTGCATGAGCTGGACAGAGAAATGGAACGGCAAGGACTACGCTTTGTGCGGTATGCAGACGATTTTAGTATCTACTGCAAGACCAAACAAGAGGCAAGAGCAGCCGGAAACGCTATTTTTCTATTTTTGAAACATAAACTAAAGGGGGAAATCAACCGCGAGAAAAGCGGTATCCGCAGACCGGTGGCGATTTCGCTCCAAACTGTGCCACCCTTTTCGGATGAAAGTGTGCCAATGATTTCGGATCAAACTGTGCCACCCTTTTCGGATGAAAGTGTGCCATTTTTCGGTTCAAATTGTGCCACAAATAAAAAAGAGTCGTAAACAGGGTTAAACAAAACCCTAAACGAGATGGCGAGAAAACGTACAGATCTAATGGATTTACGACAACTTATCCAATTAAAGCAACAAGGACACAGTAACCGGGAAGCAGCGGAACTTTTAAACATTCACCGTAATACGGTAAATGATTATGTCCGTCTGTTCTTGTCCACCGACAGAAGTTATCTGGAGCTTCTTTCGCTTGATAACTCAAAGCTGGAAGAGTTATTTCCTCATCCAATTCTTGTAGACCAGAAACGCTATGAGATCTTACTGGACTTTTTAAAACAGGTTGAAAACATGGCCGGTATATCTGACTTCTTCATCTTCGTATTTGCCCAAACGTTCATACGAAGCAATAAAGTCCTCAAAAGCTTTTGGAATATTATACCCTGAACGTCGAAATTCAGCCGGATGCAGGTTTTTCAGCAGGTTGCGTATAAAATAACTGAATTTATCTTTATCGAAAGGGTTTTCAAAAACTTCGGTGATGATATTTTTTGCTTCGTATAGTTTCATTTTACATTTCTTTTAATTCCTTTTCAATTTGTTGCTGAAGCATTTTGGCATTGGGAAGTTTTAGCAAATATTTTTGCACAAAAAGATTTTCATCCATTCCCGCAGTAGCATACTTCACCAGAGCGTGGTCTTTTTCGGCAACCAACAAAATGCCAACCGGTTGATTATCTCCCTGTTCGCTAATTTCTTCCTTATAGAAATTCAAATAAGTATTAAGCTGCCCAATATCGCCATGTTCAAACTCCCCTATTTTGAGGTCAATTAAAACGTGACATTTTAGAATACGGTGATAAAAAACCAAATCGATGAAATAATATTTTTCACCAATCAATATGCGTTTTTGGCGTGCCTCGAAACAAAAACCATGACCAAGTTCAACAATAAACTGTTGAAGTTTATTGAGCAGGGCTTTTTCCAAATCCGATTCCTCAATGATTTCTTTTACAGGTAAGTCGAGAAATTCAAAAGCATAGATATTTTTTACAATATCGGTACCTGCCTGTGGTTTTATTTTGTGCCGAACCAGTTTAGCCAGTTTTTTGGGATTTTTGGATAAGCCGCTCCGTTCGAAATACAGGCTGTTTATTTGCCTTTTCAATTCACGCACACTCCAGGCACCTTTAATACATTCGATTTCATAAAACGTGCGTTTAAGAGGTTCGTCAATTCCAAGAAGCAGTTCTATATGTGAATACGAAATTTTTAAAAGTATTTTATCCCCGGGGACAAACAAGTTATCCTGAGATTGTGGGGACGCTGTCCCCATTTTTGGTAAATCCGGCAATAGTGGGGTCACTGTCCCCACTTTTCTATCATCTTTCAATTCGGGGGACAGTGACCCCCGAATTGGCAATGCCAATTGTGGATAATACAGATAAAACAACCTGAACCTTTGAAGGCTTCGTTCGTCAATGGCTATTCCGGTTCTAATGATGCCACCGATTCCGGAAAGTCAGTGCCAGTGATTCCGGTTCAAACAGTGCCACTGTTTCGGTTCTAATTGTGCCAGTA
>RZYD01000497.1 GCA_009930445.1 Bacteroidia bacterium
GGGAGACTGTCCGAAAACTAGCGGATTAACCGTATAGCGGCTAGATGGAATTCATACTGAATTTATCATAGATTTAGCACATTGAAAACTGAATAAAACACACGTAAATATAGGCTTCTATAAAGCATTTGTAGTATAATTAAGAGGTAAACAATCACTGATTAGAGGAGAATTGAGATGCCTTATATTAAAACTTTCGATAGAACCCAAATGATGTTTTGCTCATGGGATGCTTTTGTGGATGAACAAAGCATTGCAAGAATAATAGATGCTTTTGTTAACAGTCTTGATCTGCAGGAGTTTGCTGTGAAAGAAGCTGCGACTGAAGGTAGACCAGCATATGATCCGAAAGGATTGTATAAGCTTTATATCTATGGAAATCGAAAAAGTATCCGTTCTTCAAGAAAGCTTGCGGAAAGCTGTCAGGTAAACATCGAAGTAAAGTGGATGCTGGGTGGTGTAGAGCCGGATTTTAGAACTATCTCGGACTTTAGGAAAAACAATATCGAGAGTTTGAAAAAGATATTTCATGAGTTCAACCGACGTATCTCTGGCGCAGTTGAATGGGGATTCACAGCTGTAGATGGAAGCAAGTTTAATGCCTGTAATTCTAAGGACAGCAACTTTACAAAGAACAAGCTTGATGACAGAATCAAGTGGCTGAATGCTCATACGGATGAATACTTAAGGATACTGAATGATATGGATGAGCGTGAAGATTTAGATGATGAGATCGACAAGCTCACAAGGGAAACTATAGAGAACAAGCTAAAAGAAGCCAGAGAGAGGCTAGCCAGATATGAAGGTTATCAAAAGATTATGGCAGAAACAGGAGCTTCCCAGCTTTCATTAACTGATGCAGATGCAAAATTAATGAAGAACAAAAATGGTTTTGCAGTTGCTTATAATCCGCAGACTGCAATTGATTCTAATACGCATCTGATCCATGATTTCCAGATGACAAATCAGGTGACTGACCACGGGCTTTTGCATTCAACACTTGTGGATATAAAGAAAGAATCTCCCGATCAGGTCATTGAAGTAGTAGCTGATAAAGGATATCAAAAAGCAGATGACATGGTCAAATGTCTTGAGAACGGTATTATACCGAATGTAATTCTCGATGATGGCAAAGATGGATACGAAATCGAAATCGAATATCAGGAGAATGAAACGAATCTAGCATCTACGAAATCAGAGGAGCTTAGCAAGGCGATTCATGCCGGACAGATTCCGGATGCTTACAAAGATGCGATTGAAAGTATTGAGGTGAAGGATGTCAGCAGACTTGTCTCAGATGAACAGTCAGAAAAAGAGACAGTGGAAAGTATATATGGTTCAGAAGAGGAAATGCTGGCAAGAGCAAAGGAAGGATATTTTGTAAGAGATCCTGAAAAAAATCTTGTTTACTGTCCAGCCGGAGAGATTCTGAGGCAGAAATGTACAAGGCAAAACGGAAGCATCCGATATGCAAATAAAATGGCCTGCAGACATTGCAGGAACCGGGATAAGTGTTACAAAGGAAAGAATAAATGGAAGGAAATAGATTTCACCAAAGATAGGCTTGAGAAGCCGTGTAAGGATTGGTTAAAAGCGGAAGGAAAAGAAGTCGTAATTGAAAACAGAAAAAGCAACGGACGTTTTGAAATGAAAAAAATAGTGAAACTTTTTCTTAAGCCAAACCGTGAAAAGACAGCACAGCGGATGTGCTTATCCGAGCATCCATTCGGAACAATAAAAAGAGCTATGGGAGCCGCTTATTTTCTGCTAAAAGGGCTGAAAAAGGTGGAAGGGGAATTTGCGCTCTTTTGCCTGGGATATAATCTGGAAAGAGCAAAAAATCTACTGGGATTTGAAAAAATGATGGAACTGATGACTGCAATATAAGCACAAAAGTTCCAACATTTTCACGTGTGATTTATTCAGTTTTCAATGAAAATAAAATTTAGAAAATCAGGCTGCAAAATAGCTGGTATTCGTTTGAAATGCTGAGTTTTCGGACAGTCTG
>RZYD01000498.1 GCA_009930445.1 Bacteroidia bacterium
GGCTTCTCTGCTTCCTCAAGTACGAAATTCGTCTGAAAAATATGGAGAGGCTTGTACCGAGTTTCTCACCGAAGGATGTATCCCCATTGCCGGCATTGCCGGAGACCAGCAGGCTGCGCTTTTCGGCCAAACCTGCTTTACACCGGGAATGGTAAAAAATACTTATGGTACAGGATGCTTTATGTTGATGAATACAGGCAATAAACGTGTATTCTCCAAAAACGGGCTCGTTTCAACCCTGGCCTGGGGTATGGAAAATAAGGTAACCTATGCGCTGGAAGGGAGCGTTTTTATTGCCGGAGCAGCCGTTAAATGGTTACGCGACGGCTTGAAAATTATTCAAAGTGCTAAAGAAACAGAAGAACTGGCCCTGTCGGTCAACGATACCGAGGGCGTTTATGTTATTCCGGCCTTTTCTGGATTAGGTGCGCCCTACTGGGATATGGCCGCAAAGGGTGCTATTTTAGGATTGTCTCAGGGAACCTCTGTGAAGCATCTTGTCAGAGCTACGCTCGAAGCCCTGGCCTACCAAACCCGGGATGTCATTGAAGCAATGAAAAATGATTGTAATCTTGAAATACCTGAACTTCAGGTCGATGGCGGCGCTTCAGTGAACAATTTTCTGATGCAGTTTCAGGCTGATATTCTTAACCTTCCTGTGCGCCGACCCGATATTATCGAGTCAACAGCTTTTGGTGCTGCTATGCTGGCCGCTTTGTCGACTGGTTTTTGGTCTATGGACGAAATTGTCACCAACCGTCGGGTTGACCGCACTTTTGCCCCGCATATGACAGAACCGGAACGGAATCGTAAATATGAAGGATGGAAAGAAGCCCTGCGACGGATTTTGTCGTAATTATCTATTCTCAATCCCTTTTCTCTTTCTTTTCAAAGAAATACTCAGGGTCCGCACTTAGTATGAAATGATTGATTATAGCAAATTCAAAGGGGCGGTGTGCATAATATGTATTGAAATAACAACATTTACTGACTCCATTTTTATGATGCGGCATCAAACAAACGATTGGCTCGTTGCTTAGCAATACAAGGTTTTGCGCTTCAGCCTCTACGCCAATTTTTCTCCTCCGGCTATTTCCCTTTATTGCATCAAAAAATACTTGCGTAATTCCCTATATTTCAACAAACAAGCTCAGAGTCACTGGTCAGATTGGTTCTGAATAACCGTCCTGACCATACGGAAAACGGGCCATTCATCGATTCATCGTATTTTACTTATACCCTCTTTGCAAATCCAACATTCAAAAGCATGGGGATGACAACAAAGTGCAAAGATGGGATCAGTTTATATAATGACCTGATGATACAAAAACATGATCAGGACAAGGAGTTATTATGTGATCGCCCAACACCCTTTGTTTTTTTCTTCATAATGAACTATTTTTTTTATTTCGTGTTATGTATTATATAAGAATTATTATCAATAAATAAAAAATATGGATGTACACAAACATATTCTTCGGGATAAAATTTCAACGGGAGGGTTGAAGGTTACACCGCAGCGAGTTGCAATTCTGGAGACACTTGTACAAATGAAAAACCATCCTACAGCCGACAATATATATTCCAAACTGCAAAAACAGCAACCCAATATCTCGCTCGGAACTGTATATAAAACATTGGAAACTTTGGCAACACACGGTATCATAAATAAGGTAAACACCGACACCGGATTGTTGCGCTATGATGCCATTACAGAGAACCATCACCATCTCATTTGCATCGACAAACAAGATATTTCGGATTATTTTGATCAGGATCTTGACAGGTTACTTACAGAATATTTCACCCATCATCCCATTCCCGGTTTTACGATTAAAAACTTAAAACTTCACATAATAGGTTCTTTTACAATAAATCATAATCATTAAAATAATTATCAAACCTTAAAAAATTATTACTATGGAAACAATGAATTCTTTTCCGCTTATTGGCGACAAATTCCCTGAAATGCATGTGCAAACCACCCATGGAATGAAAAATCTTCC
>RZYD01000499.1 GCA_009930445.1 Bacteroidia bacterium
AAATGGCCTGTGGATTGGAACCGAAGTCAGCCTGATGCATTTCAACGGGAGTAATTTGATGGAATTCACGCAGGCGGAAGGATATTTTGGTGGAGAGACCAACCGGGATGCTTTTCTGGTAACACAGGATAACCGGCTGATGTTCGGAGGTTCCTCCGGATTATCCATTTTCAATTCAAAAAATACAAAATCAGCTTTTCAGCCCAAAATACCCTCCTGCGAAATAACGGGTATTCAGGTCGACAGTATTATCTATTCTCCGTATCATAATATAGACCTGCGATTTCGGGATAACAGTTTTTTGGTCTCCTTCACGCCAATTTCTCTTTCAGGCAGAAAGGAAATCCTACAGCAGATTATGCTGGCCGGGCTTGAAAACAATTGGAGAACACTAAGGGATAAACACACACAAACCGCATTCTATTCGAACTTACAGCCCGGGGTTTACAATTTTATGTACCGGGTTTCAAATGATGATGGGCGGACATGGTGCAGAGCTGAAATATCCGGAAATATCACCGTTGCTATTCCATTCTGGCAAAAATGGTGGTTTTTTCTCCTCTTATTTGCCGGAATTGCCGGGGTTAGCATTATAGCTTTTTCCATTTTCACGCGACAACAAAATGCCATTCAACTAAAACAGGAAGTCGAAAAAAGAACCATCGAATTGCAAACGGCCAATAAAGAAAAAGACCTCTTCTTCTCCATCATTGCCCACGATTTAAAAAGCCCTTTTAATGCGATTATTGGTTTTTCAGACATCTTAAATAATGATTATGATTCATTTTCTGAAGCCGAAAAAAAACTTTTTATCCGAAATATTCACGATGCATCGGAAAATACATATAAATTAATTGAAAAACTACTCGATTGGTCAAGAGCAAAAACAGGCCGTCTGAACTATAAACCAGAAATGATTGATTTATCCGTGTTGGGCGCATCAATGATTTCAACCTATCGGAATGCAGCAGCAAAAAAGGATATTGTCATCAAGTCGTTGTTTGGTTATCACAGCAAAGTTTACGCTGACCCTAATCTACTCGAAACGGTTTTTCGGAATTTAATCAGCAACGCAATTAAATACTCGAATCCAAACAGTGAAATTATTCTGAGCGCTGAAAAATCGGAGAACTATACAGCCATAAGCATCACCGATCAGGGAATTGGGATTCCGCCTGATGCAGTAGAGGTACTGTTTAATATTCACAAAAAAACCAGCACACCGGGCACACACGAAGAGATGGGAACCGGACTCGGACTCATCGTTTGTAAAGAGTTCTGTGAAGTCAATAAAGGATCGATTAAGGTTCGCAGTACACCCGGAAAAGGTTCAGTCTTTACATTTACAGTCCCTTCAACGAAGGCAGAATGAAACTGTTTGTGATCGGCTACATGGGGAGTGGAAAAACGACTCTGGCAAAAAAACTGGCAACAAAAATGGATTTGCCTTTCACCGACCTGGATCAATGCTTGGAACAAAAATTAAAGCAAAACATCCCGGGCATTTTTTCCGAAAAAGGGGAACTGTTTTTCAGAAAGAAAGAGCGGGAACTTCTCCATACTTTTAACAACAACACGCCGGAAATCATCAGTACCGGTGGAGGTACACCGTGTTATTACGACAATATGGAATGGATGAAAACCCATGGGGTCACACTTTATCTGAAACTTCCGCCCAAAGCGTTGGCAAAAAGGTTACAGGAAAGTAAAATTCAACGGCCACTGCTTGAAAAAATCGGGAATAATATTGCCTCTATTGAGCAACACCTCTCGGAACGCGAAGTTTTCTACAACCAGGCGGAAATGATTGTCAGCGGCCTTTCTGTTGACATTAATGCGCTAGCAGCCTTACTTCGTAGCCGATTCTTTATGCAATAACAACACTACATTTTCCACATGATGGGTATGAGGAAACATATCCACAGGCTGAACCTTATCCACCCGGTAAACAGAATCCATCAGCGCAATATCACGAGCCTGGGTTGCCGGGTTGCAACTTACA
>RZYD01000500.1 GCA_009930445.1 Bacteroidia bacterium
GGCCTTAAATAATTCGATTCAAAGCCTGGAATACAATATTTCAAGCAGTATACGCCGGCTGGTGGCTATTGAGAAACCCTCGATTGCCTTTCTGGAGGGCCATGGGGAGTTGGATAAAATGGAAACCTGGGACATTGCACAGGCCTTGTCGGAATATTACCAGGTAGATCGCATCACCCTGGATGAGAATGTGGGAAGCATAACAGAACGCAGAGCATCAGACAGTTCGGGTGTGGTAATTAAAAACAAATATAAAGCCTTGATTATTGCACGTCCGGATACGCTATTTTCGGAAAAGGACAAATTTATCCTCGACCAGTATCTGATGCGAGGAGGAAAAATACTTTGGTTTATCGACCCTGTATTAACGGGTATGGATAGTTTAACGAATTCCGGATCGACCATTGGACTTGAAACGCAGCTAAATCTGGATGATATGTTTTTCAGGTATGGGGTAAGGCCTGAAAAGAAGCTCATTCTCGATCTCTCATGCCTGCCAATACCCATAACGACAGGCAATATCGGAGGAAAACCGCAGGTTGATTTTCTCAATTGGTACTATTTCCCTGTTTTGACTTCCCAATCGAACCACCCTATTGTTAAGAACCTAAACCTTGTCCGCACGGAATTTGTGAGTCCGGTGGATACCATTACGGTACAGGGAATCAAGCCCTCTGTCTTATTACAAAGCTCCTCGTATTCCCGGATAGTCAACACTCCGGCTTACATTAATCTGGAGATGCTTCGGGAAGAGCCGGATCCACGATTTTTTAATCATCCTCCTGTGGCGGTAGCTGTTTTGCTTGAAGGAATCTTTCCATCACTCTATACCAATCGGTTGACTCCTGAAATTCTGGATTCAGAACTGATTGATTTCAAAGAACAAAGTATTTCCACAGCCATGATCGTCGCCGGCGATGGCGATCTTCCCAAAAATCAGTTCCGGAGCTCCGACGGGATGCCACTTCCGGCAGGATACGACCAGTACACACAACAATCATTTGGGAATAAAGATTTTATCCTTAATGCCGTTAATTACCTCTGCGATGACTCGGGGCTGATTCATGTGCGTTCGAGAGATATTAAGCTACGGCTTTTAGATCAAGCAAAAATCAAATCAAATAAAACAATAATACAGATTCTAAACGTTTTAATACCAGTGATGCTGATTTTAATCCCTGGATTCATTAAAATTATCATTCGCAGAAAAAAATACAGCCGAAAAATTATTATATGAGAAAGAAAAGCATTTACATAATCCTTCTAATTTTGTTGATTGTGCTGGCGGGCGGCGTATTTCTCACCACCACAAACAGCTCATTAGACCGCAGGGAAACCGGTTTTGCCATTGCAGACACGTCCACTGTAACAAAAATTTTCATAGCCGACAAGCAAAATCAGACGGTAACCCTCACCAAAAAGGAGGGATACTGGGATTTAAATGGGAAATACCGGGCGCATGAAGACAATGTACGAATGTTGTTAAAGACCATGCAAAGCCTGTATGTCTGGGAACCGGTCTCCAACGCATCGCGAAACACTGTAATCAAATTGCTGGCTGCAGGCGGAACCAAAGTGGAAATTTATCAGATGACCCATCGTATCCGGCTGGGTGGAGTAAAACTGTTTCCCGTTGAAAAACGGGTCAGAACCTATTACGTTGGCACACATACCCAGGATAATCTCGGAACCTATATGCTGATGGAAGGGGCTGAAAACCCCTATATTGTGCACATGCCAGGATTCAGGGGGTTTGTTTCTTCACGTTTTCATGCCAGAGAAATTGACTGGAGGGAGCATGTAATCTTTACCAAACGTTTACCACAGATAAAAAGCCTGGAGATTGAGATTCCGCAGGAACCTGAAGAGTCGTACAGGATAGAAAATATTAATGACCGTGATTTTACAGTCATCGCCCTACAGACCGGAGAAACAATAAACAACATAAACCAGGAAAAAGTACTTGATTTGCTCACTTCCTTTGAAAAAATAAGCTTT
>RZYD01000501.1 GCA_009930445.1 Bacteroidia bacterium
ATCGGCAGATAGCAGATGAAAATCCGTTTCCGTATTCCCGGCAATACTGTCATAAGCGAAAATACGGCCACTCTCTGACCCGACCAGCAAGATTTTTCTGCCATCCGGTGCAGTGAACAACGTAGGTGTACTGTACCCGTAATAGCTCATATTCAACTCCCGGACATCAACACCACCTAATTCATCCGTAACAAAGGCAAAATCAGGAATGCCCCCGTTAATGCCTGTGTTTTCAAAAAAAGTAAGTTTTCCGGCCCGTGAACCAGAAATGAGATCCATATCCCCGTCGTCATCCAGATCATAGAGCAAGGGTGCAGAAAACTTTCCGGGGTTAATTGCATCAAATGCGAAAGGAAACATTTCAAATTCCGGAGGAGTAGCCGGGCCCTCCCGGCGTAAAAATATGAATTCTCCCGATCCTGTTCCAATAACCCAGTCGTCATCCCCATCCCCGTCTACATCGCCAACAGTTGGGAAAAGCGCTTCCTCTTTCAGCGCCGACAGTCCAAAAAGATCGCCATCTGCCAATGCAAAAGAAGGGGTTGTTCGGGTACCCTCATTCAGATATAACGTAACCGAGGAACTGTATTTACAATGCAGGGTGTAAAAGGCATCCAGGTAACAAGTATCCGTATACCCATAGTTTCCGGTAACAATATCCAGTAACCCGTCTGAATTCCAATCATAAAAAACCGGATAGGCTCCGGCGCCCAGATCGATCATATCCCGTTGAAAAAAATCCATATTCTGCAATTGAAAATCGTACTGGGTATCGGAACCCTGATTTTTGTACATCCAGATATTTTCTGATACTTCTGAATGATCGGGAGAAGGATCGAAAGTAGAGACGATCAGGTCTTTTAAGCCATCAAAATCAACATCCAACAGGAAAGCACAGGGGAAAGAATAGAGAAAAACCGGAAAAGATTCCGGAAAATCGAATTGCTGTGAAATCATAAACGCCTCCTGATCCGATCCGCCGTTTTTTAAAAATGCCAGTGTAGGATAATCCACATCTCCCAGCAAGAGGTCATAATCGCCGTCATAGTCCTCGTCAAATAAAAGAAACGTAGATCCGGTATGCTTTGGTTCGTTGCCGGGCTGAAACTGTCCATTGATGCAGGTATCCAGAAAAAGTTCATTCGATTCTTCGCTTTCGGCAAACCGACCCCAGCAATACGTGGTTTTTTCAAACAAAAGCGAGTCGGCATGGCCATAAACTTCCATGGAACGATTGGTATGCATTTCGACAAAAGAGCCAAGCCCCCAGAAGGTGAGGATGTCCAGGTCGCCGTCGTGATCTATATCGATAATTCCGGGGTAATCAGCATAAGTAGTTAAAATATTGGTATAGATACTTCCCTGCAGTGAGGTAAGGAAAGGATCGGTAATACAAACAAAATCGGGCGTTTGTTGGCCGTCATTCCGGTATACCTTAATTCCACCTGTCGTATAGGTAAAAAGGTCGTCGTCCCCGTCGTTGTCATAATCGCGCATGATAACCCAGTGGACTACCGGAGGGAAAAATGCCTGGTATTCAGGTACATATTTCCATTCCAATTGATTATCTATAAAAGTAAGCAGCCGATTTCCCAGCCGATCGAAAAGCACCAGATCCGGATTGCCATCGTCATTCAGGTCGGTCGAAATAAACTGAACTGCATTCAATCCACCCACCCAGGGGAAGGCCATTGTATCACCTGAACCGGAAATAACCTGCACATTATCATCCCTTTCAAAGGCAAACGCATGTTCCTCCTGGGCACAAAGAACAGCGGAATACAGAAAAATACAGAACACAAAGAGAAAGCGAAAATACATACCTTTTTATTTTAAAATTATTTCCTAACAAAGGTACAAATTTTTATCCACAAGTGTTTTTTTAAATCTTTAAAGGCAATAATTGTAATTTAAATAATGATACGCTATATTTGCACGCTAAAAAAACGAAGAAAGTAAATATAACAAACTCATTTACAAATGCAAAGTAGAGG
>RZYD01000502.1 GCA_009930445.1 Bacteroidia bacterium
TGACATTCGAGATCAAGGACAAGGAGTTTTTGGTATTGGTGGGTCCCTCGGGATGCGGAAAATCGACTACGTTAAGGATGATTGCCGGACTGGAAACGGTGGATGAGGGGATTTTGTATATCAACGAAAAACCAATGAATGATCTTCCTCCCAAAAATCGTAACATCTCCATTGTATTTCAGAATTATGCCTTATACCCCCATATGACAGCGTATGAAAACCTGGCATTTGGATTAAAAATCAGAAGAACGCCGAAAAAGGAGATTGAAAATAAGGTAAAAGAAGCCGCAGCAATTCTGGATATTACAGATTTGCTGGAGCGAAAACCCGGAGAGATGTCAGGCGGGCAGCGGCAAAGGGTGGCCATAGGGAGAGCCATTGTACGGAATCCGGGTGTTTTTCTTTTCGATGAGCCATTAAGCAATCTGGATGCAAAACTGCGGGGAACCATGAGAAGTGAAATCGCCAAATTGCATAAAAAACTCAATACCACCATGGTATATGTGACCCACGATCAGATTGAAGCCATGACCCTGGGCGACCGTATTGTGGTGATGGACCGGGGAATTATCCAGCAGTCCGGGACACCCGCTGAACTCTACAATAATCCACAAAACCTTTTTGTCGCCGGTTTTATTGGTTCTCCGCCCATGAATATCTTTGAAGGAACAATCACCCAATCGGGGAAGCTTACCCGTTTTATTCATAACAACCATGCATTTTCCATTGATCTGCCAACCGGAGAATCAGCAGATCGTAAAGATGGCAGTGCCATCTCCATAGGAATCAGGCCGGAAAGCATCACGCTGGCACCTGACCATTTTGGGCCCCATCTGGAAGGAGAATTGACTTTTATTGAAAAACTGGGGCATGAGAACTACTTATTTTTAGAAATTAACGGGGTAAAATTTGTCATGCGGGCACTTCCGGAAGAATGTCAGGGACTATCCATTCAAGATAAGATTAACATCCGGGTTGAAAAAATATTCTGTTTTAATCCTGTAACCGGGAAAAGGATATATTAAACCGGGTTCATGGGTTTGTTTTTCTCTTTTTCAGGATAAACAAATACTATGAAAGAAATACAAGCCATCAGCTATCAGGAATGGGCAAATTTCGTTGCTCATCATCCTTTTGGGTCGCCGTTTCAGCACCCTGATTTTTATAAATTATGGAACCATAAGCGCTCTGGAGCATCGGTAGTTTTTTTTCATTGGGATGAAGATAACAAGATCGATGGCCTTGTATTGGCCTATCCGTGTTCCTATTTCCCCGAAAATCGCTGGTGGCCCAAGGCGCTGGTGGCATTAAACGGGCCGCTCACCCGCCCTGCGCTGCCCGAGAAAAAGCAAATCGAGATCACCCAGGCTCTCATTAGCCAACTTTCCCGCGAAAAAGGATGGTCGGTTCCCCTTATTGAACTCCGCAATATGAAGAATATTCCTTGGATAAATACCAAAATTGACGATTCCTGTTTAAACCTATGTAAGGAAATTTCCGATGAAGAGTCGTTAATAAACACGGCAAGTAGGAGGCAAAAGCGGAACCTTCGCAAAATAAATACGGAAAATTTTTGGGTAGCCGAGCCGGAAAGCGAAGAAGAGGTAAACGCTTTAATACAGTTGCTGCAAAGGCATTACCGGAGGATACGAAAGCCCTGTATACCAGGATCATTGCTGAAAGCCATTGTAGCCACAGGGGCGAAACAGGAATCATTTCGTGTACTGGTTACAAAAAAAAAGGGAAAGATTTGCGGAGGAAGTGTTATCGCGCTGGACAAAAAGACCTGTTATGAATGGTATATTATCAGCGACAGGAGCGTAAAAAACAGTGGAGTAGCGACGACCTACGGAGCGATGCGGTATGCATTGAAGGAAGGATGTTACTATTTTGATTTCATGGGGATAGGGCGTCCCGGCATTCCTTATGGAGTCAGGGATTTTAAAATGGGTTTTGGAGGAGAAGTGCAGGAATACAGGCGGTACC
>RZYD01000069.1 GCA_009930445.1 Bacteroidia bacterium
TCTATAAAATACAGGGTGGCAATTTTAGCCGGGCCGGAAATGCAAGCAGTGAAGTAAAGAAAATACTCAAACAGTTAAACATTGAGGCACGAATTATCAAACGTATTGTCGTGGCCTTATACGAAGGAGAGGTAAATATTGTAGCGCATGCGTTTAATGGAGTGATTACCGTTGCTATTGATACAGAGAAAATTACAATTGTCCTTACCGATAATGGGCCAGGCATCCCCGACATCGAAAAAGCCATGGAAAAAGGCTATTCCACGGCATCACCTGCCGTCAGAGAGATGGGATTTGGCGCAGGAATGGGGCTCCCGAACATGAAAAAAAATACCGATGAAATGTATATTACCAGTGAAATAAACAAAGGCACAGTAGTCACACTTATCAATTATTTGTTGCCCTAAAAAAAAGGGCAAGCGATATCGTCAATTAAAATCAGTATATAAAACGATCGTATAAGCCTTAACTAAAAAAACATCCGATGAACACAAATTCCTTTCATCATGCGTTCCGGGTCGACCAATCGATTTGCGTAGGCTGCACCCATTGTATGCGGGTGTGTCCGACACAAGCCATAAGGGTGAGAAACGGGAAAGCGCAGGTGATGCCGGAACGTTGCATCGACTGTGGCGAATGCTACCGGGTTTGTCCGGTTCATGCTTTTAAAATTAATCAGGACGACCTTTCGGCAATCCGGCAATACACCATCACCGTAGCGTTGCTACCGGCCGTAATGACAGGCCAGTTCCCCGACGAAATCTCCACAGATCAGATCTATCAGGCCATCCATTCCCTGGGGTTCACCCATGTGTTTGAAGTAGAACAATCGGTGGATTTCCTGAAGGAACAAATACAAACATACACCCAACAACACGATAATAAACCCCTTATATCCTCCTTTTGCCCGGCAGTAGTGCGCCTTATACAGGTAAGATTCCCATCGCTTACCGGCCATATCATCCGGATAAAGGCGCCACACGACCTTACTGCTGAACTGGTAAAAAACGAGCTGAAAGCCAAAGGGTTCAACGAACAGGAAATCGGAATATTTTATATCACCCCCTGCGCAGCTAAAATCGCAGCGGTAAAAAGTCCGGTGGGTGAAGACAAAAGCGTGATCAATGGGGTTATTAATATGGATAGCTTCTATGACCGCATCATGGCCCAGATAAAAAAAGGAATTGCCCGAAATCCGGCCATCCAGCGCACCCATCTGACTCCGGCAGCCATCACCTGGAGCCTGACCAACGGGGAAGTACAACATGCCCGGGGAAGAGCATTGGCGATCGACGGAATCAGAAATGTTAACGACTTCCTCGAAAAAATTGAAAACGAAGAAATTACGGATGTTGACTTTCTTGAGTTACGCGCATGCGACGAAAGCTGCGCCGGAGGAATCCTCTGTCATGCCAACCGGTTTCTGACGGCCGAACGCCTCAGATCCCGCGCCGCAGCATCCGCCAAAGAAGACATCGAATACGGACTCACGGGGAAAAATAATCCGGAAGCAACTCTTTTTCTTCAAACCAAAATGACAACCGGACCGATCGACCCACGACCAATTAAACTCGACAATGACCTTCCCAACGCACTTAAAAAGCTGGAACGCATCAGAGAACTTATGTGCTTCATGCCCGGCTTCGATTGCGGAGCCTGCGGTGCACCCGACTGTCATGCACTGGCGGAAGACATTGTACAAAAACGTTCGAACATCTCCGACTGTATTTTTATGCAACATACCAGCCTGATCAACCGTGATCATGCACAGCGTATTATTTTTAAGATATGGGGCGAAGAAGCCCTTAATAAAGACTGTTCAAAGAAAGGAGCAAAAAATGAAGGTAGCTGATATTCTGCAATGGGAAACAACTAAACTTCTATGCGGAAAAAATGGAATTGAAAACATACTGAGTGACGGATATGTATCGGATCTACTGAGCGATGTAATGGGCAACAGCAAGGAAAATATGGCATGGATTACCATTCAGACACATAAGAACCTTGCTGCTATTGCATCACTGAAAGAGCTGGCCTGTATTATTATTACCAATAATAACCAGCCGGCTGTCGATCTGATTGAAGCAGCGGAAAACGTAAATATCCCGGTTATCACCACAACGATGAACTCATTTGAAACGGCAGGAAAAATATATGCTGCCTTACATTCCAGAACATGAATAGCGGTGAAATCCTGCAAAACTTTTCAGCTGATTTACACCTCCACACCGTGTTAAGTCCTTGCGGAAGCCTTGAGATGAGTCCGGGGAATATTATCCGTGAAGCGGCAAGAAAAGGATTGGATATCATTGGGATTACCGACCATAATGCATCCGCAAACTGTCGGGTAACTGCCCGAATAGCAGAGAAATTCGGCATTTTTGTACTTTGTGGAATGGAGGTCACCACAGTAGAAGAGACCCATGGCCTGGCTTTTTTTGAAAATTTTGATCAACTGGAGACCTTCCAACAACGCATTGATTCTGCGATTTACAAAATAAAAAACGACCCGGATAAATTTGGTTATCAAGTAATTGTAGATGAAAATGAACAGATAACAGGAGAGATCGACTGGCTTTTGCTTACGGCGACAACGCTGACCCTGGATGAGCTGGCAAGTCATGTACACAGCCTGAACGGCCTTTATATTCCCGCACACATCGACCGGTCGATGTACAGCCTCACCAGTCAACTGGGCTTTATACCGCAGGAACTGGATGCCGACGCCTACGAAGTTTCCCGTTTTTCGTCGCCACAGAAAATTTGTAAACAATTCCCCTATCTGAACGGAAAAACCTTTATCCAAAGTTCAGATGCCCATTTTTTAAAAGATATTGGAACCGTACAGACAATTTTCCGTATAAAAAACAGATCGTTTCAGGAGATTAAAAGAGCACTACAACAATCACGGGGCCGAAGCACCACTATTTCAAAGCATTATGAAAGAGATCTGTGAAAATATTATCGATATTGTCAACAATTCCATTCGGGCAGAAGCCAATTTTATCCGCATTGACATTCAGGAAAACGAAGCCCGTGACCTGCTTACACTGGCCATAACCGACAATGGCAAAGGGATGGATCGGGTTACGCTGGATACGATAGCTGACCCATTTTATACCACAAAAAAAGGGAAAAAAACCGGCATGGGTACTTCGTTACTCAAATACCATGCAGAGCTTACGGGCGGCCACTTTTTTATCAGTAGTGAATCGGGCATTGGTACTCAGGTAATTGCTGAATTCGGGCTCACACATCTCGACCGACAGCCCTTAGGCGACATGACGGGTACGCTGCTGCTTTTGATAACCAGCCATCCGGAAGTTCACTTCCGCTACAAGCACACCACATCCGAAGGCACATATTTACTCGATACTGAAGAAATAAGGGATGCCCTCGGCGGAATTGCGCTTAACCAGCGGGAAATACGTAATATTCTAAAAGAGTTGATCACTTCCAATCTTGAAAGCATAGGGATTACGCCATAACCCCCTACGATCCCACAAATAAATTCCCCGGCTGGAATTCTTATTTAGACCCCTTCTAAATTTATTGTTATTTCATTAACAATGTGAATTTTTTCACAAAAAAGTTTGGAGTGTAAAAAATTAAGGAATAGTTTTGCATCGGGATTTTGGTTAGATAAAAACTGTTACCGGTGGATTCCGGAAAGCACAAAAATCGATGTAAAAAACAGATGGCTTGTAGACATAAGGAATTAAATCGAAAAAAATACCGGTAGCAGTTTTTTAACATTAATTGCGTATATTTGAAAAATCAGCCCCTAATCAGCCCCCGTAGCAACGTGCAATAAAAAGAATACGATTCAGAAATCAATAAGGAGAAACAATGGCAAAAATCACATCACTGAACGACCTCCGCAAGATTAAAGACGATCTGCAGGAGAAAATCCGGCTCAGGGAAAATGCAGAAAGCCCTGACTCATTAGCCCAGATTAAAGTGGGCATGGCTACCAGTGGTATTGCATCCGGAGCCAAAGAGGTTTTTAACTTTTTAGTGGAAGAACTGCAGAAACGTAACATTAGTGCAGTCGTCACGCAGACTGGCGATATGGGCTACAGCTATGCAGAACCGACCATTGAAGTTACCCTCCCGGGCAAGCCGCCCGTCGTTTTTGGTTGGGTAAATATTACGAAAGCAGACGAGATTATCGAAAAATATATCCGTAACGGAGAACTCGTCGAAGGAATTATTCCGGCAAATTACAAAACTATTGATGAGTAAATAAGGAGAAAAAGTATGGCTACCTATAAATATCACCTGCTCGTTTGCGGAGGTACCGGATGCAAAGCTTCCAACAGTGAAGGAATTATTACTGCCCTCAACCGTACCATTGAAGAAAAAGGGCTGGAAAACGATGTTAAAACCGTAACTACAGGTTGTTTTGGTTTCTGCGAAAAAGGCCCCATCGTTAAAATATTACCGGATAATACCTTTTACACCCAGGTAAAACCTGATGATGCAAAAGAAATTATTGAAGAACATATTATTAAAGGGCGGAAAGTAACCCGTTTGCTTTATACCGACCCCGAAACCAAAAAACATGTGTCCGACTCAAAACATATGGGTTTTTACCAAAAACAGATCCGTATTGCGTTGCGAAACTGCGGTTTTCTTGACCCGGAAAACATCGAAGAGTCGATCTCCCGCGATGCCTATCAGGCACTGGGGAAAGCATTAACAGAAATGAACCCGCAACAAGTCATCGATGAAATCAAAAAATCAGGCCTGCGCGGTCGGGGCGGCGGAGGTTTTCCCACCGGATTAAAATGGGAAATCGCCGCTAAAAATCAGGCCGATCAAAAATATGTGGTATGTAATGCCGACGAGGGTGACCCCGGGGCATTCATGGATCGTTCCATCCTGGAAGGCGACCCACATTCCGTGCTGGAGGCTATGGCCATTTGTGGTTACACCATGGGCGCCAATAAAGGGCTTATTTACATCCGTGCAGAATACCCGTTAGCAATTAAACGATTAAAAATTGCCATTAAACAAGCGCAGGAATACGGTCTCCTCGGGCATAATATTATGGGAACAGGATTCGATTTCGATATTGAAATGCGATATGGGGCCGGCGCTTTTGTTTGTGGAGAAGAAACAGCACTGATCCATTCCATGGAAGGGGAACGCGGCGAACCCACATTCAAACCTCCCTTCCCCGCACAATCGGGTTATAAAGGCAAACCCACCAACGTAAACAATGTAGAAACTTTTGCCAATGTACCTGTTATTCTCCTTAAAGGAGCTGAATGGTTTTCCAGCATTGGAACGGAAAAATCAAAAGGTACAAAAGTATTTGCCCTGGCGGGAAAAATTAATAATGTGGGGCTAATTGAAGTGCCCATGGGAACGACCCTTCGCGAGGTAATCTTTGAAATTGGTGGCGGAATTAAAGACGGCAAAAAGTTCAAAGCGGTTCAAACCGGTGGCCCATCCGGTGGCTGTTTGACAGAAAAACATCTCGATACACCTATCGACTTCGATAACCTGCTGGCCGCTGGGTCAATGATGGGTTCCGGAGGTATGATTGTAATGGATGAAGACGACTGTATGGTGGCGATGGCAAAATTTTTCCTCGACTTCACGGTAGAAGAGTCCTGTGGTAAATGTACACCCTGCCGCGTTGGAAACAAACGGCTGTACGAGATACTGGATAAAATTACCAAAGGAGAAGGAACACTGGAAGACCTGGATAACCTCCGCAACCTTTCGTATGTAATCAAAGATACTGCATTATGCGGACTGGGACAAACATCACCGAACCCTGTACTTGCCACCCTGGATAACTTCTATGATGAATATATTGCGCACGTAGTGGACAAGAAGTGTCCGGCAGGCGCATGTAAGGACCTGATGAACTATTACGTTATCGAAGAAAACTGCGTAGGCTGTACGGCATGCGCCAGAGCATGTCCGGTGAACTGTATCAGTGGAGAGCGGAAAATGCCTCACCACATTGACCAGACAGCCTGTATCAAATGTGGTACCTGTATGGAAAAATGTAAGTTTAACGCAATTGAAATTAAATAATCGGGGGCTTTAGAATGGAAAATATCAAATTAACAATCGACAATAAACAAGTAGAAGTTCCTGCAGGAACTACCATCCTTGAAGCAGCAAAAAAAATTAATATTCATATTCCGACACTTTGCTACATGTCGCTGAATGACATGCATATTGAAAATAAACCAGGCGGATGCCGGGTATGCGTTGTGGAAGTGGAAGGACGACGTAACCTTGCGCCTTCCTGTGCAACACAGGTTACCGAAGGAATGGTTGTAAAAACAAACACCGTCCGTGTTCTGAATGCTCGAAGCACAGTTGTGGAGCTAATCCTTTCTGACCATCCCGCCGACTGTCTTATTTGCGCCAAAAATGGCAACTGCGAACTTCAAACCCTGGCTCAGGATCTCGGAATCCGGAAAATAACCTATCAGGGCGAACAATCGACCTACCGCGAAGATACTTCTCCCTCCATCATCCGTGATGTGGATAAATGCGTGATGTGCCGTCGCTGCGAAATGATGTGTAACGAAGTTCAAACCGTTGGTGCACTCTCTGCCATCAACCGAGGATTTAATTCAGTGGTAGCTACGGCTTTCGAACAAAACCTCGAAAAATCGACCTGTACTTACTGCGGCCAATGCGTTGCGGTATGTCCGACCGGTGCCTTGACAGAGGTTGATCACACCCGCCAGTTGATTCGCGACCTCGCCGACCCCAATAAAGTAGTTGTAGTGCAAACGGCACCTGCAGTCCGGGCAGCCCTTGGCGAAGAGTTTGGCAATGCGCCAGGAACGCTGGTAACAGGAAAAATGGCCGCTGCACTCCGTCGTCTGGGATTCGACTATGTTTTCGATACAGACTTTGCTGCTGACCTCACCATTATGGAAGAAGGTACAGAGCTACTGGGACGACTCAACCGCTTTCTTGCCGGAGATAAAGACGTGGCCTTACCCATTCTGACCTCCTGCTGCCCGGCATGGGTTAATTTCTTCGAACATAGTTTCCCGGAGATGCGCGATATCCCTTCGACTGCACGCTCACCGCAGCAGATGTTCGGAGCCATCGCAAAAACATACTTTGCCGAAAAAATTGGTGTTCATCGGAAAAAACTAATTGTAGTCTCCATTATGCCTTGTCTGGCCAAAAAATACGAATGCCAGCGTGAAGAATTTGCGACTGACGGAGACCCGGATGTTAATTATTCGTTATCAACCCGTGAGCTGGCACATTTGATTAAACAGTCAAATATCGATTTTAATCACCTCCCGGATGAAGATTTCGACAATCCTTTGGGTGAATCCACGGGTGCCGGAGTAATTTTCGGAACCACCGGAGGGGTAATCGAAGCCGCCACACGCACGGCCTATGAAATACAAACCGGAAAAACATTAAAGAAAGTTGACTTTGAAGAGTTACGTGGATTGGAAGGCATTCGCTCAGCCACCATCGATTTTGATGGTACGCCGATTAATATAGGAATAGCGCACGGCCTTGGAAATGCACGTAAACTGCTGGAAAGCATCAAAGACGGCTCCAATAAATTCCACGCAATCGAAATCATGGCTTGCCCCGGCGGTTGTATCGGCGGGGGAGGCCAACCTTTCCACCATGGCGATAGTAGTATCCTGAAAGCCCGTCAAAAGGCCATCTATACAGAGGATGAAATGAAAACACTGCGCAAATCGCATGAAAATCCCTATATTATCAAACTTTACGAAGAGTTCCTCGGAAAGCCCCTGAGCGAAAAAGCTCATCAACTCTTGCACACCCACTACTTCGATAAAAGCAAAAAGGAAATTTTCATCGATTAATAGCCATTGTCATAGTTTAAAAAATAAAGGAGACAAAATCATGTCAAGTGTAAAAATAAAATTAAAAAAAACCGACGTTGACAAACTGGAAGAAGTATGCAACTCCTTCAATAACGACCCGGGTGAACTGATTAATGTACTACATAAAGCGCAGGAAATTTTTGGATACCTGCCCAGTGAAGTTCAGGAGGTAATCAGCAGCAAATTGAACGTTCCCGTTGCTAAAGTATACGGTGTAGTCACTTTCTACTCCTTCTTCACCATGACACCCAAAGGAAGGTTCCCGATCTCCATTTGTACCGGTACTGCCTGCTATGTAAGAGGTGCTGAAAAAGTACTCGATGAGTTTAAGAAAGAGTTAAAAATTGAAGTCGGGCAAACAACCGCCGATGGAAAATTCTCCCTCTCCTGTCTGCGGTGTGTGGGTGCATGTGGATTAGCGCCGGTGGTAATGATTGGCGATAAGACTTACGGCCGTGTGGCACCCGATGATGTCAAGGAGATAATCAAAACATACAACGATTTATAGTAAACATTCCGGGCAGCTATTCTTTACTGCCCTAAAATAACCTTGAGAGCAATCTGTAAGGTTTTCTCCTTAGTTTTGGTGGTTATGACCCTGTCCTAAGCCGGCAGGGTCTTATTTTTACTTAAACCGATACCCCCAGGTTACGTCCAATACGTTTAAAAACTTTGCTTTTGCGGTATAATACTGGTAGAAATACCCGATTTTCAAGCGGTTCCGTGACGGCAAATTCCAGTCGAACTGGCCGCCAAAACGTATTTTCGTTGGGCTATAGTCCTCCGGATTAAAAAAGTATTCGATAAAAACTTCCGGGTCGGCTTTCCAGTCGGGGATATTATACCCCACTTTAAAGCGAGTTCTAAAGGCCTGATTCAGTGAAACATCCTCCTCATATTCGGCATAATTTGAAAAACGCAGCCGGAGGTCTGCCTCCACTCGGTTCACCTCACCCTCCAGAACTGCATCAAGCGAATAACGCATCGTGTACAACGAGCCATCCTGTTTAAGCTCATTATTCAACCGGGCACTGCCACCCAACTCCAGAAAAGAGAATACCTGGTACTCTAACCCGGCATCCACCATCCATTCGGCAGGTTCCTGAAAATGCCGCAGATGAATTTCCGGGGTCACTTCAAGTTTCAGCAGGGCGAAAGGTTGCCACGCCAGAGCTGCAGCATAACGCGCATACCAAACCTGAGAGAATGCAGAAAAAGAATACCCATATAAAATAATAAAGATAAAAATGCAGCGGAACAACAACGGCCTCTTCATACTTTTTCCTGAATATTTTCATAAAAAATATATACATCCGCAGTATCACGCAAAAAATTTACATTTTTCACGGCAAATCGTTTCACCGGAAGCCCGGTACGTAACCGGAGATCCTCGAGCATCTCCGCATAACGCTCCGGTACAATAAGATCAATTCGCTCATATTTAATTGTCATCCGTTGTTCCTTATTAAAATACGGGTTCACTTCAAGATAATAGAGTAACCCCACAACAAATGCATTGGCAAAAAACAATTCAGCATAACTGATTTTCTTGTTCGCCAGCGCATTAATAACTGAAATGCCAATTACCACAAAAAGATAGGTCATTTCCTTAATCGGAATGGTTTCAGTACGGTAACGCAAAATCCCGAAAATAGCGAATAACCCCAAAGCGAATCCAAGTTCCAGCTTAACACTCTCCAAAAGAAAACAAATAAGAAAAACAATCATCGAAAT
>RZYD01000503.1 GCA_009930445.1 Bacteroidia bacterium
GACCGGAGAAAACGGCCTCGGTGAAATCGTCCATGACCGCGCCGCTTGTCTTGTAGGAGCCAGGAGGACCGTGATGTATTTTTACTGACATGGCGGGCCCGATATCAACGCAAGAAAGGAATCATTGCGCGCATTACTCGCAAAATATACGCGGACAAAATCAAAGAAATCGCATCCGGTAAGCGGAGAAAACACAAAAACGATCTTATTTCAGTAGGCAAAAGCAACCATGCTTCATTAACTTCACCTTTCAAATCTATTGGAGCAATATAAGCATCAAAAAGATCCACAGCTAATTCCAAAGCAACGTGCATTTTGATATAAATGAAAACTGCAGAAATTTTTAAATAGTACAAACATAGCCCTTTCAAAACACCAACTGTATTATCATATAAAAAATCTAAAATTAACTGAATACCTTGCATTATCGCATCTGAAAAATGAAAAAACCATTGAAGCATATTCATACCCTCCAATATTTCAATCGAAAACTATAAAAAAAGCACGAATAGCTGCTATAAATAATATCGCTAAACCAATAAGTTTAAATATTTCTTCAAAATCTCTAAAATCTATTGTTATTATATTTCCCAATATGTTCCAATCCCAAACAGGAAGTGATCCAGTTCCACTCAATGACAAGTTTAAAAATGTTTCAACTCTTTGAGTTAGTTTATTCCAAGAGTTCATTAAATCATTCTTTGCGGCTTGTTCTCGTTCATTTTCCAAAGTTGCGTTATAAAATGTAGGTCTGTCCTCTTCTTTTGGAATACTATACTCTACGACAGGAGCAGTCCCATATTCACCTGTGCCATTTCCTGAAGCTGTCCCGTTGCCCTCGCCAGTCTCGCCTGTTCCTGTTCCATTCTCGCTACCGCCGCTTCCTGAACCAGTACCATTCACTCCAATTGAATTTATTGCTGAAATCGTTGCTAAAGCATCTATATGAGCTTGATCTGCGTATGACGCAGTATTTCCTTTTAAAGCGTTGATTGCATTTTCAACGCCTGAAAGCCTACCTGATACTAAATTGTTTCCACTCTTAAGCGTTGAAACAATACGATCAGCAGCAAGATTTTCACTATCAATTATTTTTTGAGTCTGCTTATTTAAAGTCTCTTCTACAGTTTCACGCATCACCTTAATAGCATCAATAACCTTTTGAGTATCAGGATTATCACTTGTAACTTCCTGGGGACTCGTTGACGTCGAATTACCACCAGTCAAATCAACCGAATCTTCAGGAATGACACCTGAACCAGACGAGGCCGTATTCTGGCCAGTATTAGAGTCAAAAAAATTCTGAACTTGTTGCGGAGTTACAGATTTTACTTCAGGAGTAGCACTACAATCAGGATTATCTATAGCGTCCTGATACGCTTCATTGATAGAACTATATTTTGGGTTATAGTAATTTTTTGTCTCCCCACATTCGCCCGTAATCTGAAAAAAATAATACGAACCGTCACAACTATTTGGTGCCAGATAATGCTTGAAAAAATTGTCGGCATTATCAGGACAAGGATCGTTTATATCTGGTAAACCGTCGGCGTCTGTATCAGTACTAGGATCGGGAACTTCTTCGACGCCACCACCTGAGAGCTTATAGCAATAAAACGACGTCATCTGTGTAGCTGGATCGTAACTTTGTGGAATACATAGACAATCAACATACACTGTATGTTTCCACTTTAAATTTTTAATTCTAGGTGTACCAGTAGTAAAATATTGTGTCACATACTCCGTTCCCGGTGCTACAGAATAAAATTTATCGCCAACTTGATGAATTTCAGAAGCTAAAAGAGAAGAACAAAATCCAAATATAAACAAAATTGATATAAAAGAAATTATTCTAACATTATTCAGCAGCAACTTAAACAAATACATTGTTCACTCGCAATGTTAAAAAAAGGGGGCCGAAGCCCCCTTTCGCGTCAATACATTGTGCACCGGACGCCAAATAGGAAGCATATCACTAG
>RZYD01000070.1 GCA_009930445.1 Bacteroidia bacterium
CCCTTAACATCGATGGAAGCATATACATCGACGGGGAGATACGGTTTAAAAGGCTCCCGCTTTCCCGAATACCAAAGCATCAGAACACGACGGGTTAGTTCAATGAGCGTATTATTGCTTTCAATATGTACCTGCTTACGCAGAAAATGAATCAGTTTATCGTTGCGGTGCGATAGTTCATCCATACTGGTAGTAACCTCCCTGATTTCCCCTTCCGCACCGATTTCATTAAAATAAACCGGAAAAATCCGGGTAAGCTGTTTGACCTTTTTGTACAGTGGGGCAATATTTGAATTGAGAATCTTCGTAATATCCCGCTGAAACAGGTCGGTATCATTAATATAGATTCCACCCAGCCGCAGGTTAACAATAAGCGCTGCCAGTAATTTTTCAGGAATTACAGCAGAAGACTCAATAATTTCAAGCCAAACCCGAATATTCTTAAGATGATTGGGATTAATATGCGTTTTCCAGTCTTTTCCCACATAGGCCAACCCTGGCGTTTCAAAACCGAATTGAATCAGGCGTTTCTCAAACTGATTCACAAGCCAGCGGTTTTCTGAATCATCTCTACGGATAATTTCAACTCCGGCGGTCTGAATACAGTCGAGGATACCATCCATGTGGTGTTCACGAAACTCTTCGAATAATTCAAAAAGCTCCTGAATAAATCCATCCAGACGGGTGGAAGGCAATGTAGTCAGCAAATTTTTCAACAAACGGTTAATATCCCCCAACAGGCGGGTATAGAGGTGAGCCATACCCGGAAGATGCAATAAATAAAAGGTATAATAAAATCGATCGGAAAAATCGCTAAACGTTTGCGCAAACCGTCGGAACTCGATGGCAATATCGCCGTATGCCGGGATCGTATGAATGCTTTGATGAATGTTCTCACTCTTCTCAATTTCATTCAGGTAACCCATAAAAAAACCATAGTTCAGGCTCTTTATGTCCTCCGAAGAGTCCTTAACCAGCATAGTTTCACGGGAGGCATACCATTCTTCAATGCGGGAAGTATCACGCCAGAAGATAAGATGTGCAGTAAACACATTTTTCAGGATTTCACCGGATAGAATAGCTGCCTGACCTGAGATATGGGCAACCCCCAGATGTTTACTAAACCAATTTGTACAATACATATAAGCATGGGACGCGGCATCTTGCTTATTGGCGATGACTTCGAGCGCGTAAACCAATTCTGCCCCGGTATCTGCATCGTCGGCTAATAATTTATCCACGAATTCAAGCAATGTTCGCAAAAGGTTGATCTTAATGCTTTCGTCCACCTTTTCCCCGAGGATGGTACCGGCCATATCACAAAATCGCTGTCTAAAGCGAACAGGATCCGGCGCAGCGGAAAAAAACCAAAAATCAGAAAGTAAAAGCTGACGCAACAGCGAAACGACGACTTCACGGTTCGAAAAGGGATGAAAATACTCCTCAACACATTCACGGGTGCGTTCCAAAATGCCGGGATGAGAGGCGGAGAAATCAATAATACACTGGTAATCAATCGGTATTACCAACTTATCCGTACGCGTCTGCTCCAGGTTAGCCTGCAATGCACCTGATTGTATCTCTTTCTTTATCATAGCGAAGTTAAAAGGGTTCTGCGGGTAATACCATCACTGAAACAAAGATACAAAGGAAATTATGAACAGCAAACAAGAAAAAGAAGAATTTTAACTCGTTTATTCACAATAAAAAATCAGGATACAGGATAAATAATATCATCCATCGGATCGTGAAGCCATTGTTCCAGTTCGCCTGAATTTTGAGGCGTTGTCATAGCAAACAGGAAGGCCGCCATTGGAAAAACGTGGTAATCCATTTTACGAAGCGCAAGCACATGGGAAAGCTTTGCCGTCAAACGGTCATAATCCACTTCCACATTGCGCTTATCGTACTTACGGGGTATATCCACGACCGCCATAATGTAGGTGTTGGGGTTCTCCGTGGCCAGAATAGTTTCCCAATCCGGACTTTCCTGATGCAGAAAACAGAGATAAGGATTAATATTGAAGGCATAAGAGGCGATATCAGTGGTACAAAACCCGGCAAACCGCATCGGATTTATTTCAATGGGAATAAACTCCCCGTTTGGGGTAATCCGCATCTCCATGTGCATCGGGAAGTTTGTTATTTTCAATGCCTCTGAAACTTTGGAAAGAAAGGCCTTTACCGGATCCATATAGCGCTGGATGATTGCATTTGAGGTCTTATATAATCGGTCGCTGTTGTCTTCCGGGCCGGCAAAATCATGCTCCAGAATATTCACAATCACGGGCATTCCATCGCGATCGAAAAAGGCATCTACAGCAATCTCCGCCCCATCAATATAGCCTTCAATAAGAAAACAATCCAAATCCATCACGGTGTCGGAAAAGGCATCTCCATAATTTCGCCGGTCGTTTTCAATCTCCTGCAAAATATCCGGCCACCGATCGTGGGAAAATACCGCCCGAATGCCGATACTCGCAATACCGCGCACTGGTTTCACCACAAAAGGCGTAGGAATTGAAGTGACATCCAGATGCCCTAATTCATCATAGGGAATCCGGGAATAATAAAACCCCGGATTCATTGCGGCAAAAACCTCCCGCATACGGTGTTTATCTTTTATACTTCGTATATGGTTGGCAAGTGTTGATTCACCCAGGAAAGAGTAAACCCACGAAGCACTGTCTTCTGAATTGGAATAGAGCGTAGCTTCGGGGTTATTGCGGTAGGCCGTAAAAAAAACCTCCGGAAGCAACAGGTTTAAGCGGTTGGCGTCGGGGAGCGTATGAACGAAATCCGTTTCCAGCACCGGAATCTGGTTCGCAATCAACGTATTCAGCAGGTACCCGGATACAAAAGGGCGTTCTAAAATGATCATCAGCTTTAAAATTTGCGCAAAGGAACAAAAATAAGCGCAAACCCGAAACAAAATAAACAGGCAAATCGATAATATACAGATCAACACAATATGATTTTTTTACACCATCGCTTGCACAGAATATGCAAATGAATTACTTTTGTAAAAAAATAACAACCCCCATTCTGCCTTTCCGGATATTATCTGTTACCTTTATAACGATAATACAATATTCATGAAGAATTTTATTGATCTGAATACCTTAACGCTGGCAATCCTCCTGATAACCCTTTTTATGGGTGTAATTATCATTGTTTTTGGCGTTTCATGGAAAAATTCAGTAAACGGAATTACACGTACCGGAACCTCACTGATTGTTATTTCATTTGCGTTAGGCCTTGATACTTTTCTCCCGTTTTTTTCGCACCAGCCAGTGATAATCACCCTAAGCACGTTACTTACCCTGCTGGCTATGAGTAACATCTATGGAGGAATAGCCGAATACCATAAAAAAAAGATTCATCTTACTGCCCATATCCTGCTCCTATCCCTCATCATTCTGAGTTCTGTTTATTTTGGAATTATCAAAGAAAACAGTAGAATACGACTTATTATTTTTTCATTTGCTGTTGCCATGTATGCCTTTGGAAGTGGATTACTCTTCCTAAGAGATATTCCTCACTATAATAAGCGACACCATCTTATACTGGGCATCGTATTTCTTTTGTTGATGGTACTCAATGGCTACAGGCTGGTATTTCTGATCCTTTATCCGGATTATACCTCAGTGATAACCTATCCTTTGGTGCAGATCATTTACTTAACGGGCAGCATTTTACTAATTTTAACCTCCGGGATTGGATTAATCGCTCTGGTAAACCGGCAAATACTATCGTTGCGTGATCAATTGCTGGCGGTGATGGCACACGATATAAAAAATCCGTTAAATACAATTATCGGATATGCCGAAGTAATTCGTCAGACCCACCTCACCGATGAAACGATCACATCCTACCTCGACCAGATCCGGCATGCGTCGAACAAAAGTCTGGAGTTGATAAATAATATGCTGGAATGGACCAGAGTCAGCTTCCAGCAAATCACACCGCACTATTCCTCAATCGACCTTGATCCGCTAATCAACGATCTGATCTCCTTTTACACACCATCAGCGACCATCCGGGGTCAAAAAATACTATACGAGGGAACGAAAGGATTGTCGCTTTTTAGCGATCCCATGTTTATTCACACGATTCTTCGCAATCTGATTTCCAATGCACTTAAATACAGTCCAAATAACAGTAGTATCAGAATAACCAGCGAAATGCAACAGAACAACCTTTATCTGGCCGTAGAAGATGAAGGGCCGGGAGTTGCAGAAGATCTTATTCAGGCTATTCGTCAAGGCAAAATCCAACCATCGAACTTCAGCCAAGACAAAAGCGGCAGCGGTCTGGGTCTCTATCTATGCGCATCGTATATCCAACTGCTCAACGGCAGTCTAGAAATCGCCAATCAACAGAAGGGATGCCGGTTCACGCTCATTCTTCCTGTGTAACCCCTTCTTCGTATAGTTGCCAACAGCAAACATTCCTGCAAAAAAAACCGCCCGTTCAACACGGCATCCCGCCCATCACAGCGACAATACTCAGATTAATTATCGATACCATGATCCAAAAAAAAGTCAAAATGCGCTCGAATCTATTCATAAAAGGGTACCTTGCTTAATAATTCGCGTCAATGTATCCAATTACCATGAAAACGAAACAAATATTCAAATCAGTATTCCCCGGAAAATACATCCAGGGAGAAGGATTACTGGATGAAATTCCTGCACTGCTTCATACGTTTGGGAACAAACCCCTGATCATTTCCAGCCCTACAGCAAAGAAAAAAGTACTCACCGATTTCGCTGAAAACTATCAGAAAAGGGGCATTTTAATTGAAGAATTCCAAGGAGAATGCTGTGAAAAAGAATTACAGCGTATAGAAAAGATTGCTATCGCGAATGCCAGCAATGTAATTGCCGGAATCGGGGGAGGTAAAACCATCGACACAGCAAAAATCATTGCCGATCGTATGGGAATTCCTGTGCTGATTGTTCCGACTATTGCCTCCACAGATGCTCCGTGCAGCGGGTGTGCAGTAATCTACTCCGAAGAAGGAATATTTGAATCGGTATATTACCAAAAAATGAACCCACAGGTTGTACTGATGGATGTTAGAATTATCGCTGATTCACCGGTACGATTTCTGGTATCGGGCATGGGAGATGCACTGGCAACATGGTTTGAAGCCCGATCCTGCCTCCGCACAAAGTCGATGAATGCCTGTGGCGGCTATAGCACTATTGCAGGAGAAGTTATAGCCAAACAATGCTATAAAACCCTTTTAAAGTATGGTACTGCAGCAAAAATGGCCTGTGAAAATCATATCATCACACCGGCACTGCATGCCATAGTGGAGGCCAATACCTTATTAAGTGGAATAGGATTTGAAAGTGCAGGCCTGGCAACTGCACATTCCATACACAACGGATTATCCCTGCTGGAAGAAGTACATTCCTTTTATCATGGCGAAAAAGTGGCCTTCGGGGTATTAACTGGGCTTCACCTTACGGGAGCCAGACCCGAAGAAATGGAGACCGTTTATGCATTTTGCGAATCAATAAATCTCCCCACCACCTTTGCCGGTTTGGGGATCACAGAAGTGAACCGGGAAAAATTATTAAAAGCCGCCACCAAGGCATGTGAACCGCAGGAAGGCATTCATCATGAAGCAGAAATTATTACGCCGGAGAAAGTAATGTTCGCTATGCGGGCCGCCGATGCCTTGGGAAAAAACAGAAAAAAGGCCGGAAAGAATTAAAAAACAGCACTTCGCCCTTATTATTCACTAAAACGATACCCAATTCCCGATTCGGTAACCAACAGTTGGGGCCGTGAAGGATTATCTTCAATTTTCCTGCGTAGTTGTGCGATAAAAACACGCAGGTACTGGGTCTGTTCTACATAGCCATACCCCCAAACCTCCTTCAGGATGTACTGATGCGTCAGTACCCGCCCTGAATTTTTCGCCAGCAGTGCCAGCAGTGAAAATTCAGTGGAAGTTAATTTAATGAATTCCATATTTTTTCGCACAACATGACTGGCCATATCAATGGATAACGACCCAAAATACAATATGGCATCATCGCCTGTATGGTCGCTGGACCGGATGGCAGCCCTGATTCGGGCCAGTAATTCACCGGTACGAAAGGGTTTTGTAAGATAATCATTTGCGCCATTATCCAGGGCCTTTATTATTTCTTCTTCCGAATTGCGCACAGAAAGAACAATGATGGGTTTATAATACCATTCCCTTAATTTGGTGAGCACCTCCTGGCCGTCCATATCGGGTAATCCCAGATCAAGGATCACCAACGCAGGATGATGGGTAGCTGCATCAGTGATCCCTTCCTTTCCGTTCACCGACATTACAATTTTATACCCTTTCTCGGAGAGTGTAATCTCAAGTAACCGGCGGATTTGCAGTTCATCATCAATAATCAAAATAACTTCATTTCCATCCATATTCGCTACATTTATACGTTACTAATAGAAGGGATCTCACTGGGAATGCGAAGGGTAAACTGCGCCCCGCAGGGTGTTACATTAGCAGCAGATACACTTCCATTATGCGCTTCAACAAAACCTTTAACGATCGATAACCCCAACCCAAGCCCCCCGGTTTTGCTTCCATCCGCCCGGAAAAACTTGCTAAACACGCGCTCAATATATTTCTCCGGCAAGCCTGGCCCCCGGTCGGTAATATCCATTTTTAACTCTTTGCCCGTATAAGCTACTGTTAAATCGATTGCTGAACCCGCCGGAGCATATTGGGTAGAATTAAATAAAAGGTTATATAATACCTGCTCCATCAACCCAAAATCTATTTTTACTAACGGCATATCCTCCGGGATTAGAACCTGTAACGAAAAAGGTTGAAGCTCTGCTTCTAGATCCTCCAATACTTTATTAATCAAATCATTAATATCACACCAGTCAAGGCGAACGGAAATATGACCACTTTCCAAACGGGAGATATTCAACAAGTTTTCGATCAACCGGTTCAGACGCAGTGAAGCTGTAAATATCTCATGACAAAGTTCGGACTGGAACCTTGGAGATGGAGAGGAATTCAGGATAGAATCGGAAGCGCCCATTATGGTCGCCACGGGTATCCGAAGTTCATGTGAAATAGAATTAAACAACGTCTTATAGAGGCGGTCTGATTCATCGAGAAACCTTACTTTCTGTGCCATTTCACCCAAAAATTCCCTTTCAAGGGCATTGGATATTTGCGCCAGGAAAGTATCCCAGTACGACTGTTGCTCCTCGGGCACAGGAAGGCTGTTGTGAATTGCAACAACACCCGGGTTTAACCGGGTACCTAAGAGTGGATAATAGGTCAGCGGGTCGGAAAAAGAATTTTGTGTATAAGCACCAGCAGGTTGTAAATTAGCAAATACCCACATTGCCGTGTTAAAACTCCCGGATATGGATAGCGATTCGTCCCTCGTCCATAAACGAACCAACTTATTATTCCCATCCTGAAGAAAAAAGGCAGGCACACCAGAAAAATGACCGACCATTTGGTTAGCAGCCACTTTCAAAACCTCGTCGGTGCCACTGGCCCGTGAAAGTTCTTTTGTGAGCTGAAATAAAGCATTCGTGCGTTTTTCCCGTTCGCGGGCCACCTTTTCCTGTCGAATGACCCGTGTAGTCAATATCCCATTAACCAGCGCAATGATAAAAAAAAGGCCAAAAATCAATAAATCCTCTGTTTTCTCGATATGAAAAGTAAAATGAGGCGGAATAAAATAATAATTCCATAAAACAGCGCTCAAGGTAGAGGCAAGCAATACAGGACCGATTCCTAAAAAAGTGGATATTATGGAAACTACAAAAAGCAAAATGTAAGATACCACATGATAGCTTTGGGTGTTGGCGAGCGGAGAACAAAGAATCGCCGTAAGGCCAATAATCAAGACCGATAAAAAATAAGAACGAATCTTTTTCGTATCCGTTAGCTTGCACCATTTAGCGTGTCTGTCGTTTATCCTTTTCATCCGTGGTTCTCTTTAGTAACCGAAATTACTACTTCTTCCAGAATTTTATAGAGAAAAGCGCAAGAATCGTATAAATCTCCAGCCGACCAGTGATCATAAGAAAGGAAAGAAGTAATTTCCCGGATTCAGGGAGGTGGGCAAAATTGGCAACTGGCCCAACCGAACCTATTCCCGGGCCAATTCCAGCCATACAGGTAGCCACCGAGCTTGCAGATGTTTTCAAATCAACACCGAGCGCAGCCATTAGAATACTTCCGGCAACAAAAAGGAGCAGATATACCGAAATAAAACTCAAAATCGACCGGTTAGAATCATCACTAACCACCTTATTGTTTAGTTTAACCGACACGATGGCATGGGTGGAAAGCAGTTGCTTAAAAACCCGGTTCAGGTTACGCAAGAGTACAAGATGGCGTGCCATTTTAATACCTCCGGCAGTAGAACCTGTGCTTCCTCCGAAAAACATGGCAAAAAACAATAATCCCCAGGCAAACACAGGCCACTGCATATAATCGGCTGTGGCATATCCGGTACATGTAATTATGGAAATCACCTGAAAAAAACCTTCCCGAAAGGCGACTTCTATGGGCTTCCCCATGACAAATACCAAAGAGGAAGTAACAAGAATTCCAACAATAAAAACAATAACAAGATAAAAACGAAATTCATCATTATCACGAACTTTTCGAAACTCCCGCTTTAACAGGTAATAATGGATTACAAAATTTGTTCCTGATAACAGCATAAAAAGCATTATAACATACTGAATATAAGGCGAATAAGACGAAATACTTGTATTTTTTGGAGAAAATCCACCGGTTGCCACGGTTCCAAACGCATGGCATGTACTTTCGAAAAGATTCATCCCGCCGGCCAACAGAAGGACAATTTCTCCAACTGTTAGAAGCAGATAAATCAGAAACAACCGATTTCCCACGGAACGGATTTTGGGCTGGATCTTTCCTTGCAACGACGACTCCAGAGTAAATAAATGGTATCCACCAATTTTAAGCTTAGGCATAAGTAAAATCACCAGCACAATGATACCAATCCCGCCTATCCAGTGTGTCAGGCTACGCCAAAAAAGTACACCTGCAGGGAGCGACTCGATATCGGCTAATATGGAGGACCCTGTGGTTGTAAAACCCGAAACCGATTCAAAAAAAGCATTGGTAATACCGGGAATAGCACCGGAAAAAAGATAGGGCAACGCGCCAACCCAGCTGATGATTAACCATGACAGGGTGACGGTGATATAGGCATCACGGCGGTGTATCTGAGGCGCAGCTGATGATTTTCCCCGGAACAAAAACAAACAAATACCCACAAAAAAAGAGATGAATGCAGTAATAAAAAAAGGCACCGGATCTTCAGCATAATAATAACTGAGTGCAGCACAAAATAATAAGGCTGCTGTTTCGATAAGCAAAATGCGGCTTATCACCCGGAAGACAAAATATAAATTCGCAATTTTTCCCATTACCCATCCTCGATTCCTGCAAACCTGTCAGTCAGTTCCCTGATTAGCCCATGGTGCCTGACGGTCGATTGCAAAAATGCGGTTGAATACATAAAAACTTTGTATTATTTTACATCCCCACCATAAAGATTTTATAAAAAT
>RZYD01000504.1 GCA_009930445.1 Bacteroidia bacterium
GGCAAACTGCGGAACACGCATAGCATTGATAGCTTCAATAATTTCAGGTGCATTCATCTGGATATTGCGCAAAGTAGGTCCATCCACAACGAGTTCGGGGGCACGTTCGCCCACAAGGCCAAGTCCGCCGATAAGGGTTGGTTCGGGATAAATGCCTGTGGCTGCCTGCTTAACATAGCCGGCTCTATATTTTTTTCTGTCGTTGGCGCCAATAACGTCATATTTACCATCGGCAAATTGAACAGCTTTAATTGCGGCAACCTGTCGAAGTCCTGTTGCGATGACAGCGACAACAGTAGCGATCCTCACAAAAGTAGGCAGGGAATTGTCTCTGAGTGCCATAGTAGCTCCCAGGAAGGTATTAATCAGGGCTTCGCCAACTGCAAGCGCCTTGCCGGCTGTGGATGCCTGTCCAAGCAGGACACTAAGGGCACCCATCGCATTCGACGCCGCCTGCAGTTTCTCTGACCATTTGGCGGCTTCCCACTTTGTTTGCTCTTCTTGCAGGGCTTTGACCTTATCATTAAATTCTTTGGTTGATATTAGTCCGGATTGATGGAATGCTCTAAGCATCTCCAGACGACCATCATATGACTCTTTCCATAAGTTGGTTAGATACTCAATCTCCGGTTCAATGATTTCTTGTTCTTCGGGGACTAAAATTGATTGAATGTCGTCGATTTCGGTGTTGACTTCGTCAAGCAAATTCCCCCAGTAAACACTGAAATTTTCAATTTGGCTGTTTAGCGCCTGTTGTGTGTTGTTGGTTGTTGTGACTATCTCATTTGCTGTTTGCTTTAACAATGATGCCCGTTGCGTCTCCGTCTCCATCGTTTTTTGGTCGAAACTGGCCTGAGCATCATAGAAATCTTTAGCTGCTTTACCGATCGCTTCCCGCTGCTCATCAGTCAGCGTAAGATACCCCTCATACGTAGCAACAAAATCCAAAACTTCCTGACTTGTTTTTTTTATTTCTTCGGTAAGCTTGGCCTGTTGCTGCAGATCATACTGGCTCACCATTCCGCCTCCGGCTTTAGTAGGAGTTTGCGAGGCTTTTTCTTTTTTTGCCAAATATTCATCCGCTGCAGCAATCAGGTCTTTATACCGGTCGTACTCCTCAATCATGCTCAGTAGCTTCTCTTTGTCAGCCTTTGCCAAAACCGCATTTTTTTCAAGTTCGGCATCGAACGCCTGTTTAGCAATGTCAACTCTCGTTTGTGCATTCTTTTTTTCTATTTCGATGATTCGATCCGCTGCTGCAATTCGTTCATCGTTAGTGGCTGTTACATCACGGAGTACCTTCATCGATTCCAGCACTTCGATCCTGGATTTACTCTCGGCGATGCTAAGCGCAAGCTGACGGTCGGCAACATCATCCATCACCTTAATATAGTCCCGCCCGGCTGTTACTGCATTATTCAAATTTCCAAGAAAATTAGAAAAATCACCTGTTGCCAGAGTTTTAAAAAACGCCTGGACTCCGGTATTAATCCCGCCCATAACGATTGCCACCTTGTCGCCGGCTGCATTAGTTGCGCTAATAATACCACGCAAAAATTGGAAGGCTCCGGCCAGTCCTCCGGTAATACCCAGCATTGGAAGGAGTTTGCCAACGGTACCAGTAATATTTGTAAAATTTGTTTTCAGCGAATTGGATTCGGTGCTGGTGGTTTTCATATTTTTCTGCAATTTCGATAATTCACCATCCACCTTTTCAACTGCATCCCGTTTTTCCAGAAAAGCTTTTTTCTGTGCATCGGTATCCCGCTTCATTCCCCGCATTTCATTCCTGAGCTGACGCTGTACCTTCAACAATTCGTTGTAACTCGATCCCGACAAGTTGTTCAGCACCCGCTGCACATCCAGATTGGCTTTATGGTAAGATTTCATTTCTTTGTTCACTGCATCCAATTCCTTTTTTGTCTTATCATAGCCTAATTTATCATTTGCTTTGCGCATCTCGTGCAGGCGGTCATTC
>RZYD01000505.1 GCA_009930445.1 Bacteroidia bacterium
GGTGGCCCATTTGAGTTCGTCGAGCAGAAACAGATAGATCTCCTGTTGACTGTCGTACGCCGGATGAAGGTAATCTAATCCCTGAAATCCGCGTCCTGCTTCAAAAAATGGGATATCTCCAAATAAATCGGTCACCCGAAAGGTTTTATAAGCTGTAAGAATTTTTAGCATTCCTTTTACATTATTCAATGAATCCGGAGCGTTAGTGCTTTCCATGGCAGTGATCCGTGCTTCGATGTCACGAATATGGGCCAGCGCCCTGTAATACTCTTTCCAGATTTCTTCGGAGCCAAGGCTGAGATTCGACCAAGCTTCGCGGGTTAAGGCGGCCAGTTGTGTTTGTCCGTATAATACCTCGTTATGCACATAAAATTGTTCATTCCATCCCAGTTTCAACGATTCTACCACTGTATTGAACAGGGGCCCGATAGTAGTCACTGTTGAAAAATAAGGGTTCCGGTTAATAGTGTCAAAATCTTTCGTGCAGGAACCCAGCATCAGAACAGCTATTGTGAGCACTGTTGCAGCAAAGTATTTTATTGTGTGTTTCATTGTGCTGAAATTTAAAAGGAAGCATTAAAACCTACTGAGAACGAGCGTGTACCGGGAAAGGAGGCCCATTCAAGGCCCTGGGCATTGCCGGCTCCCATAATTCCTTCCGGGTTAATCCGATCGGGTAATGAGGAGTAGATATAAAATAAATCACGTCCTACCAGGGTGATATGGAGTGCCTGAAATATTTTAAGCCTGTTTTTGAATCGTTCCGGCACTTGGTACGATAGGGCTACTTCCCGCATTTTTACCCAGGAATTTTCCAGAATACCCGGTTTGGAGATGAACAGACCCCATCCGCCGGCATTGGGCATATATTTGAAGTAATAGTGTACTATTTTATCATTCACCGTACCATCGGCATAAACACCAGGCAGTAATACGCCGACATTTCGTGTTACCCCAGCTTCATCGGTGTAGGGGAGGCCTTCGCCATTGCGCTCTGCAAGTGTTTCCGGGCTTTGTCCGGTCTGAAGGGCGATAACATACGATCCGCAATAAATATCTCCACCCCACTTGGTATCAATCAGGGTGGTGATTGTGAATCCTTTCCAGGAGAAGCGCGTGTTCCAGCCGGCGATAAAATGGGGCGATGCATTGCCAATGGGAACACGGCTTTCGGTAATTTTATAGGTGGTTCCGTCGTCGCTGATCAGGGGTTGTCCGTTTTCATGGTACACGTAGTCATACCCGATGATGGTTCCATAGTTGTCGCCGGCCCTGACAGCAATGGCAGGGCCGTTTAACCCCCATATATCTCCAAGAAGTAGCGGCTCACTATTGTCGCCAAGGCTAACCACTTTGTTTTTATTATGGCTAAGATTAAAACCGGTTTTTAGCACTTTCCCGGGTTGATCCAGGAGGGCATAATCCATGATGAATTCAAAACCGCTGTTTTCTAAAATACCGTTGTTAATCACGATTCCGCTTGCCCCACTTGAGGAGGGTGTTGGTAAGGTAAGAATCTGGTTATCGGAGAGGATATAATAATAGGTAAAATCGATATTGAGTTTGTCGTTGAGCATACCAAGGGTTGTTCCTGCCTCATACGATTTAGCCCATTGTGGAGCCAGGGCAATGGGCGGAATAGTTGAAGGCAATGCAGCGGTTTGTGTGCCTCCGAAGGTGTTGGTTGAATAAACAAAATCGAGTGCATACGGATCGGCATCGGTGGCTGCTTTGGCTACGGATCCTTTAATTTTCCAGAAATTAAACCATTCTGTACCAAACCGGAAAGCTTCTGTCGGAATGAAACTCATCGAAAGCGATGGATAGAAATACGCATTTGCATTTGGTGGTAAAGTGGATGACCAGTCGTTTCTTCCGGTGAGCTCCATATACAAGTAGTCGTTGTAACTGAGGTTCAGAAATGAATACAGGGAGTTGATGTTTTTTTCATACCAGAATTCGCGGATCCGTG
>RZYD01000506.1 GCA_009930445.1 Bacteroidia bacterium
AAGAAATTTGGATTAATGAAGGCAAAAGCCAGTGTGATGGAAAAGATTACGCCAAAAATATTCCACATGCCTTGCTGGGCATATTGTGTACATATTTTGACTACTGCTTTGCTGTCTTCAATATCTGCTTCATCCTTATCCAGTTTAATATTTTTCTTGATAAATTCTACGGCACGATATGCCCCTGTAGTAACGGCTTGAATAGAGGCTCCTGTAAACCAATATATTACGGCTCCGCCTGCTATAAATCCAAGCAAAACCGGCGCTGATGTTAGCTCAATATCCAGTAGGTTGGCATGTTTTAATATAAGAATAATACTGAAAATCATGGTCGTAGCTCCTATCACGGCTGTACCAATCAATACGGGTTTTGCCGTAGCTTTGAAGGTGTTTCCTGCTGAGTCGTTCTCTTCCAGGTAGCGTTTTCCACTTTCAAAGTCGGGCCTGAATCCAAAGTCACGTTCAATTTCGTCGTGAATATATTCAATACTTTCGATGCGTGATAATTCAAATACCGACTGGGCATTGTCTGTTACCGGCCCATAGCTATCGACGGCGATGGTTACCGGTCCCATTCCCAGAAATCCAAAGGCAACAAGACCGAAGGCAAAAATGCTGGGATGGCTCATCATTTCTCCCAGTCCCATATTACTGACCAGATAGGCCACGGTCATCAGTCCGACCATAGCCAGTCCTTTCCAGAAAGCACTGAAATTTCCGGCAACAATCCCTGAAAGAATGTTCAGCGAAGCACCTCCTTCACGACTGGCAATTACAATTTCCTGCACATGCCTTGATTTCGATGAAGTGAATGCTTTGGTCAGTTCAGGGATCAGGGCTGCTGCCAGCGTGCCACAACTGATAATTGTGGCCAGTTTCCACCAGATGCCTGTTCCTGATTCGGTCACGATGCTCCCGATGAGCAGATAGCTGACCAGAAAAGTAACAACGATCGACACCAGTGAGGTAATCCATACCAGGGAAGTTAATGGGGCTTCAAAATTAAAATGTTCCCGGTTTTTATACTTCCGTGTGGAGAAATAGTCGTTAATCCAGTATGAGAATAAGGAGGTAAAGACCATCATAATCCGCATGGAGAAAATCCAGGCAATGATGGTTCCCTGAAATGGAATTTCGTTGAAAGCCAAAACAATAAAGGAGATTAGTGCCACACCGGTAACGCCATAGGTTTCAAAGCCGTCGGCAGTCGGGCCTACGCTGTCACCCGCATTATCCCCGGTACAGTCGGCGATAACGCCCGGGTTTCTGGGGTCATCTTCCCCGATATTGAATACGATTTTCATCAGGTCGGAACCAATATCTGCGATTTTGGTGAAAATCCCACCTGCAATTCGTAAGGCACTGGCCCCCAACGATTCACCTATGGCAAAGCCAATAAAGCATGCACCGGCGGCATCGCCTGGGACGAAAAGGAGAATGAAAATCATCATAATCAGCTCAACGGTGATTAGCAGAATTCCTACGCTCATGCCAGCCTGAAGGGGTATTTTTACTACGTGCCAGGGTTTTTGCCGCAAAGCCGCAAAGGAGGTACGGGCATTGGCCAGCGTATTGATGCGAATTCCAAACCAGGCTACTCCGTAAGAGCCTAAAATTCCTAATACAGTCCATAATAGAATCACCAGTACCCTTCCTGCACTTAATTCACTCAAATATCCAAAATAGTATATAATCGCCAGGGCAAGAATGCCAAAAAGGATGATCAGAAATTTTCCCTGCTGGAGAAGATAAGTTTTGCACGTTTCATAAATGATCTGGGCAACTTTGAGCATTGATTGATGTGCCGGAAGACTTTTGATATGCCGGAATTGCCATAGCCCGAAAAGCATTCCTAAAAATATAATTATACTCCCATAGAATAGAAGTTCCCATCCGGTCATCCCCATCCGGTCAAAATAACTTTCATGTAAATTGGGGATCAATAAATCTGCTTCACTGGCAAAGGTTGCC
>RZYD01000507.1 GCA_009930445.1 Bacteroidia bacterium
GCCCATATCATAAAAAGGGAATCCTAACGGTCACAGCTAGAAAAAATATCACCGTTACTTTTATTGAAGATGGTACAAATAGAAAATCCGGACCGTACAACTTAGCGGCAAAGAAGCCATTAAAGCTAGAATTGAATAAAGGAAACTATCGGGCAGAGATATTTGACGGATCGGAAAAAAATATCACAACATTACGCTTTTTTGGGGAATTTGGAAATTTAGAACTGTAAAAAAGCTTCCTGTTTTTCAACATCATTTGGCGTCAAAAAACAGGAACAAGACACCAAAGCCCTGACCACTAACAAAACAAAGAAGATAGTAAAGTCATTGAGTTGGATTCGTTGTCAGTAGGCCCGCGCCGCCGTTGCCATCAGGCCCGACCTGGTCATTCCCAACCGCTTCGCCTTGGCATCGATAGCCTCAAGATCTGCCTTTGGCAGACTGATCGAAATTTTGACCGGAATCATATCCGCATTCGGAGCTTTAAAGAGCTGCAACAGTGGCTCGCGACTCACGTCAACACCTTCGTCCTGCATTTCAGCTGCAGCGAACGCCTTCGCCTGCTCCAAACTGGAGGGCCCTGGCAGCTCACGCCTAGACTTGGTGTATTCCTCGACCACGACAGCAAGCGCATCCGAGCCCATGCCCATACAATCGTCCAGGTCATCGCCCAGAGACACCAGCTCCGGAAAATCCGGAGACAGAATAGCATATCCGCCTTCCTTTGCCGGTATGAACGCAAGAAAATAACAGGCCATGACGCCCTCCTTCAGCGTAGTGTGACGCCGGTTTGCTTTTCGATCTTACGGACGATGATTTCGGGGATATCGGCGTGACGGCCGATGGTGGTCCGGAAGACGCCGACACTATCAAAGGCCTTGGTATGATTTCCGCCTTCCTCAAATGTAAACCCAGCATCAGCTGCTTCTTCAAAATATCCCTACGCTTCATCGTGCCGCCCCCGTTTCAACATCATGAGTATGGAAAATCTTCCATACCGTCAACAAAAGAGGAAAGACGTCCCGAAAGAAGACAATTCCAACAAGGCCCCTAACAAAATACAACCCACCTATTCCGATTAAATAAATCCAAAGACTTAAAAAGGGTTGTATTATTTTAACCCCCTGTCAGAATAGGGGGGAGCTGGCGAAGCGCCAGCTCGGTGGCCCGCCCGCGCTTGCGTCGCTCCCTCCAGGGACTCCGTCCGCTCCGCCGCGCGCCTGCGGGCCACATATCTGGTCGATGGCTAACAAGACCCTGGAATCTTTGACGTAAAAAAATTCAAGAATAGGGAGCAAACTATGCGAGATGATATTAACAAATCAAATGTTATTCTCAGAATTGCAGATGAGTCTGAACTTGAAAAATTTAAGACTGATTTACAAGAATCCTTTAAGCTATCAGCAGAAAAGGAATTTGGCCATACATTAGATGAACCAATCCCCTCTGATTCAGACATAGAGGAGTCAGTTAAATCCGATGGCGCCATTGTATATCAGGTTATTTTAAATGATATTATTGTTGGTGGTGCTATCGTATCTATTGACGAGGCAAGTCAACACAATAAGCTTTTATTATTTTTTATATTAACCGGTTATCATGATAGAGGTATCGGTTATGAGGCTTGGAAGGCAATCGAGAAAAAACATCCAGAAACAAAAGTATGGGAAACTGTTACACCGTATTTTGAGAAAAGAAATATCCATTTTTATGTAAATAAATGTAAGTTTAAAATAGTTGGATTTTTTAACAAATATTATCGTGACCCAAATCACAAGCACAATAATGATTTCGATGATGATGAAATGTTCAAATTTGAGAAACAAATGCAAATGTAAAATAATGAAGGAGTGTAAATAGTTGTCTAATAATTAAAGAATCCTGGCCCAAAGGGCCAGGACTTGGAATAACCCCTAGAAGGGGTATAACTGCCTTGCCCCCAAAGGAGGCAAGGTTGCCGCTGTCCCC
>RZYD01000508.1 GCA_009930445.1 Bacteroidia bacterium
CCCGATACCTGCCAAAGCCCGGTCAATCCGGGCTTTACCTTCTTGTAAAGAGAAAATCCGCCCTCATACTTCTCCACCTCGGCCCAGACAATGGGCCGAGGTCCAACCAAACTCAAGTCTCCCTTCAAGACATTCCATAACTGCGGCAGTTCATCCAGACTTGTTTTACGCAAGATACGTCCCACCCGAGTAATGCGTGGGTCGCAAGACAATTTGTGGTTTGCTTCCCACTCGGATTGCAGATCAGGATCATTTGCAAAGCACTCTTGCAACGCCACATCGGCATTTTGAACCATGGTACGGAATTTCCAAATGGCGATATCCTTGCCTCCAAGCCCAATCCGTTTTTGGCAATACAACACCGGACCCGGCGAATCTTTCTTGATCCAGAGGGCAATGACAAGTGAAAGTAATAAAATGATGGGTATAAAAACAACAATCAAACTAAGTTCCAGGCATCGTTTAACCCACTGTCTACGCGGATCAAGGAGTTTCTGATGAACATCGAGTCCTAAAATTCCACCCAAATCAAACGCTGAAATCCACAGAGAGGAGGCCCCGAAAAGATCAGGAATCAAAATCAGGCGACGAAATTCGGATGCAGGCCCTTCCAATACTTCAATCAGACGCGCGGGTAATAATCCCGGCATGGCAACGATAACCACGGCGTCCCGGAATTCCCGGGCCATGGCTCCGGCTGAATGAAGCCTTCCCACTACCGGAACGCCATGAAAATGTGTCCCTATCTTATCAGGATCGTCGTCAAAAAAAGCGATGGGGCGCAAACCAAGACGGTGCTCACGATTCAAGGCAATACATACTTCCCGCCCAGTTTTTCCCGCACCCAAAACCACAACAGGATGCCCCCACCAGTTCTTGGCGTGTGCCAAACGGCGCAACAAGGATCGAAACAGCGGAAGCGCAAAGAGTGCGCCAAACCAAGCCATGAGAAAAATACCCCGAGAATACAACTCGCCCTGCTTAGAAAGAAAAACCGCTCCCGACATGGCAAGAAATATGACTGAAGTGGATTGAGATAATTTTTTAAGCTCCTCTGGCGGACTGAGCAGGATACCCGGATACAAACCGACAAGAGCATTGGACACAAGAAACAGGCCCAGACAAGGAGCAAGCTGCAAGTAAAGAACAAACTCAAACTCTCCACCAAAAACATGTCGAACCCAGACACTGACGGACCAGACCAACAACAAGGCAAAAAAATCCGACACAACAAACATGCCGGCCATGACAAGTGAATTGAATTTTCTTTGCATCAAAGAACAACCTTGTTTCGATGCGTGGGTTTCCAATAGCCAGCATGCATACTAATATATTTTTTAAATTTCAGCGGAATAAATCTCTCCAACTTACCAAGATTAAATCCTGCATATTTTGTACATATTTCAGCGAATGCCTGCAAAAAAGCAAGGGCATCACGTTTTTTTACCATAGCTACAAGCAATCCACGCGTATACGCTGCGCCTCGTGCATTGGTGGATAATTTTGAAAGCTTAAAATGCCTGGAAAAAAATACGCCTATATCAAAGTATCTTTTAAACGATTGAATCAACGAATAGTCGTGAGAGTGATACACACGTGCCTCTGCGACATAGGATATTGCATGTCCGGAATCCAAGAGTTTAGCGCACAGCAGCATATCTTCATTCATGATAACATCCTCTGCAAACATGCCTACATCCATAAAAACATCTTTTCGAATAGCAGAAGACACGTTGGAAAAAAAATAAGCACCAAGCCCCATGGACTGGACGCTTGCTTGGGTTCGAATTTGGCTGACAGGCGGATAATTAAAAGCCCGTGCATACTCTTCACTCAAAGTTGCATTCGGATATGGCACCTGTCTCGCAAAACATGCCGTGACAGTACCTGATAAAATTGGATCAAGCAATTGCTCCAGGAAATGAGAATCCACGGGAAGAGCATCCTGGGTCATAAAAACAAGAAT
>RZYD01000509.1 GCA_009930445.1 Bacteroidia bacterium
AAACCAGAAATCAGTACTGTCGTTCAACAGATTGAGCCAGGTGGAAAAGGCCGACCAGCCTTCAGGCAGAAATACCGTGTGCATTATTGGTGCCACATATCCGGAGGGAACCAGCGTAATATTCAGGTCGGTGTGTTGTTCCTCCTCCACAGTGACCAAAACGGTTTTTGAGACGTATCCGGGAGAAGAAAACGTAAGCGTATAATCTCCTGCTTTCAGGTATCGGTGGTAATCTCCGGCAAGGCCCGACGAAAATACCCAGGAACTATCCGTATCATGGCCGTCGATATATACTTTAGCCCGTAGCGGTAACCCGGAAACGGAATCGGTAATCATCCCGTGTACTCCAAACCAGGCCTGTCGCATATAATTGAGAAACGAGCGGTAACTATAATTCCAAAAAGCAGGAAGTTGTGCAGAGGGTGGATTCTTCACCCCCGACAACTCGAGGGTAAATTCACGGCATGACTGAAAGTAATTCATGTAATCCTGTCGTCCACCGTTGATTGAATACCATGCATACCCATTAGTAACCCCTGTGCCAAAATCATCCATGTATCCCGCAGGGCTGTAATACTGTGCGGTATCTGCATACTGGTTACAGACATAAAGCCACCAGGCCGCATCTGCAGGAGCAGTAGACCAAGTGTCCCAGGGGTAGTTACACACTTCGGCTCCTCCGTGAATATTTACACTTAAATCAAAGGCTTCGGCCTCCGCCAGTGCCATAAACGCCACTGTCTCTTCCTGCCATGGCTTGTTATCCGGATGAGGCCCGTCCTGCGGATCAGGAAAATTTCGGTTTAAATCCACATTCGCTGCATTATAGCGTCTGCTGCCCGATACCGTGTAATTTCCCGAATAATAGGTTCCGTCCGGATTGGCCAGTGGGTTAATCATGATATTTATATGATCTATTAGAAATGTTACCGTGTCATTTTCTCCATAACCACTTAAAAGGTAATCAATTAAACGAAGCAGAAGTACATAGCCAACCGTTTCGTCGCCATGTATTGTGCTTGTATAAAATATTTTAGGACGTGTGTCTGTTGGTCCGGCTCCTTTATCGATGCGGATTGCCAATAAATGATGCCCTGAATTCAGGGTGTCGTGCACAACCAGCGTGCATAACTCCGGATACTGTGCGGCATAGGCTTCCATTTGTGCAACATACGCTTCGTAGGTAGGATAAGTGTTCCAAAGATTTTTAACGGAAAGAATTTCGTCCGACATTACAGCCATGGGTTGTATTCCCGGGTGCGGTAATAGGGTATATGCTATTTTTTTTTGCGTTAACAACTGCAATTGTGCTACGGTTGCATAGCCAAAAACAGTATCGTTCCGCAAGCCATCGATATTTATACAGCTTTGTATTTGCCGGAAAGCATCTCTTGTAGTCAGGGGAGAAGCCAGATAGTATTCAGTATGGTTGTTTACGCCGGAGGTAAAAGTTTGACCCATAAGGGTTACAGGCAATTCAAAGAGAAAAAAACAGCTAATAAAAAAGAGCCACGGAATGGTTTTCATGGTTAATGGATTAATTCTGCGTAAAAATACAAAATACGTCGCATGCTTGCCCGATATCCTCAAAAACATTAAAAGTAGAAAGCGCAATATAGATTATCTCCTTGAAATCGTGCATAAACGCTTATTAATACTATGGGAATATTTTTAAGGCATTGATAAACAATGTGTTTACTTAACTGGTTAACTTTTGTTTTTATTTTAAAACTACAATTTTTTTCACCAACACACCACTTTGTGTTGCATTCGTATAGGAGGCGCTTACCACATACAGCCCGTCAGGCCATTCGCTGATGTCAATATTCCCGGTCATATAAACAGCAGTTTCTTTATGAACGAGTTCCCCATGAACCGTAAAAACTGCCACATCAAAAAAGTGTGGCAGGTTGTCACCAAAATTTAATGTAACTGACACATGGGATGCGGCAGGATTAGGTAC
>RZYD01000510.1 GCA_009930445.1 Bacteroidia bacterium
CGTGATGAAGAAGCCATACCTATTTGGGATGGCGAAAAAGTGGTCTGGAAGGTGCCAAAAGAAGAATTCGAACAAGTCAATGCAGCGTACGCTTCCTCCAGTCGCGCCGCTGATTGAAACGTTCTACCTCAAAGGACATCCAACATGAATAAAGAACACAGTACATATGATTCCTCATGGGATGAGGACAACGAAGAACTCTTTGACAAGAAGTATGCTGAATGGGAAAATCGCAATTGGGAATCTTGGTTGAGCCAGAATCTTACATTTCCATTTGAAGCTAAGTGCATTGAGGATGAAGAAGGATTTGGCGGCCGAAAGAGCAAAAAGTCATTTGGTATCGGCCATGTTGTGACGGTGCTATCCATTTTTGAGGAAGATGATCTGTGTGGCATTATTATCAAAGTTCGTGAAGGCCGAAAGACTGGTTATGGACCTCTGTGTGACTTTGAAGTAGCATCTAAGGATGATTCAAATTATTGGCCTGTCCGTGAATATGTTGTGTGGTTTGCAAATCATTGATAGGAATATGTAGAACAAGAGCCTAAATCGGCCGCTAAAGCGCCGATTAGGCTAGCCGTTCGCTAGGAAAAAGTATGAAATTATCAGAATACAATCCCGACGATGCACACGAAATTGAACGCCTATTCGTCAAAACATTCTGACTCTGAAGGTAAGTCGGAAGGAGAACTAATAGGTAGCTTGGTCAAAGAAATGATGGCCACCACCGATACGAAGGATCTTTATTGCTTTGTTGCCACAGAAAACGAGCAAATCATCGGAGGTGTCTTTTTTACAAAGATGATATTTGAAAACGACATCGATGCTTTCATCCTATCTCCAATGGCAACTCTTACAGAATATCAAGGTCAGGGAGTTGGCCAGAAGTTAATAAACTATGGACTGGAAAATCTAAAGAACGATGGCGTTGAGCTTGTGCTCACATACGGAGATATCAATTTCTATTCAAAAGTTGGATTTCAGCAAATCTCTGAAGAGATGATCCCCGCTCCATTTGAGCTGTCCATGCCCGAAGGATGGCTTGGGCAACGTTTGAACAACGAAAAAATCCAAGTTATCAGCGGAAAATCACAATGTGTAAAAGCTCTAAGTAACCCAGAGCTATGGTAAAAAATAGCGAACAAATCAATCCAGCCGATCGCTTACCGCTCCGGCTGATTGAGGACGTTGTGTCAAAATAAATTGAACTTTTGCAGAGCGTTTTATACTATCATAAGAATTTGAGGTAAAGCATGACAACTGTAGCAACACTACATCCAAAATACGTTATTAATTCGACAGGTCACCAAACTGCCGTAATACTGCCGATCGAAGAGTATAATGGTCTCCTTGAAGATCTTGATGATTTGGCCGTCATCGCCGAGCGAGCTAATGAACCGACCATAAGCCACGAGCAGGTTGTAAAGGAGTTGAAATCCGATGGATACCTATCGGATTGATTGGAAAGCGTCGGCTTTACGAGAACTCAAGCGACTTGATCGCAAAATAGTTCCAAGAATTATAACGTCAGTAGAAGCACTGTCATCAAATCCATTTCCTTCGGGAGTAAAGAAGCTTCATGGTGGCGAATCAACATTTCGGATTCGCATAGGTGATTATCGTGTGATTTATGAAGTTTCCTCAAATCATCTCATTGTTGAAATCGCACGTATTCGCCACCGTAAAGATGTTTACAAAAAATGACACAACAAGAGAGTGAACCATATTTTCAATTCCGCTACGCTCCATTGAAAAATGGTTACTCTTGTCGTTCAAATGGCTATTGCAAAAACCTTATTGTCGACATGACAAGGCGCATTTTGTATATTCACGCACATGAAACAAATCATTATAATTGCAGGACCCAATGGTGCTGGAAAGACCACATTTGCACAGGAGTTTCTTCCGCAGGAAGCAGCAACGATAAATTTTATTAATGCTGACCTGATTGCGTATGGATTA
>RZYD01000511.1 GCA_009930445.1 Bacteroidia bacterium
ACGCTGATTCTTATATTTTCCGCTTGCTTTACCAAACAGCTGGAACCGGTGCTTCACTTCCCGCTGACGTTCACTGCCCGTTTCAATATCAAAATTATATTTAAACTGATCACTTAGCAGCTCACCATCGTCTGCATATATTGCTGCGCGTATGGATCGTGGCAGCATTTGGTCGGAAACTAATCCTTGCTGGATAAAGGATACGGCCAAAATATTGGTAGTGATTTTATCGGTTGATTTAATGATATCAACATCCACTTGTGAGGTAGTATCCTGGCGCTTTTTAGTGACTTTTAAAAGCGGAATAACAATTTCCTGCAAGGTAGCCCCACCATGCACAAAACGGGACCCTGAGCCCTTTATCCGAATGCGATTGATGGATTTGGGAATAAGTATATCAACTTCTGTACGAATATTCAGTTCAGGTGCCTTGAAATGCTTTGTGGCTTCATCATTCGACAGCCCTTTACCAATCACAAACCGCCTGTTCTCTTTCCAGACTTCACCTTTATGAGCAGAAACACTATAGTCACTGTCATCCAGGGACTGATGCTGAAAAACAAACCCATGATCCGAGGTGATCATCATATGTGTGCCGTTCACATTGGCAATCTTTTTTAGTAATGACAACAGAAAAGTCAGTTCCTCTTCTACAGCTTCAAAAACTTTCTCTTCTGTAGCTTTATCATCACCAGTCTTATCAATCCTGTTGTGATAAATGTAGATAAGGTCATGTTTCTTTGCAAAACCACGTCCTTCAGTGGAAGAGTTCATATGCATAAACTCATCTGCGGTGATTGCAGTGGCACGGACTCCTGAATTCACTTCCAGGACCTTTGCCCTGCATTTGGTTCCCTGTGTGGACAGATCATCGGCCTCAATAACATCGGTCTCTTTATGAAAACTCAGGGTTTTATGGGGCAGCAGTGAGGCCATGCCCAATTGTGTGTAAGAGGGAAGACTTGACACCATGTAGTCAATGGATGATTCATACCGATTTTCCGATAACAGCATCCTGCTGAGCTCCTCCCCACATTCATAGCGCAAGGCATCAGTGATAATCACAAAGAGCTTATAACCTTTTTGCATGTATTGTTTCACATGGAAGTCGAAAAAGCGTTGCTGACTGTACATCTCATCAGTTGGCCAAACACTCAGCTCATCCACTACCTTTTGCCAGTTGTTGTTATAGATTAGCAACCAGTCATTGGAGTAAACCTTTTCTACTTTCTCTGTCAGGGTTGACAGGATCCTGTTCTGATTTGACTTCCGGTAGTGGAAAATGTATTTACGGTATGCCTGGTCAATTTCATAGGTCTTTGCGGCATAGTGACCGACACCCTGACCAAAGCTCTTATACCTTGTATTGGCATATTCCCTTACCTTCTGAATCATCAGTGCTGCTGCTTCTATTCCCTGGTAAAACTCCGAAGAATGGCTGTACCAGAACTTGTTTTCCCGCGCTTTAATCATCTGCGACAGCTTATCATAGGAGATCGCTTCATCCACCACAAGGCTCACAAGATCAAAGACGATTTTCTGATCTACAATTTTAAACAGATCATCCTGAATGAGCTGATCGGTAGCAGCATCTTCCAGCGCCTTTTCTATCTCCAGGTCTTTTGAGATTTTCCCGGACAGGTCACCAAAACTCTCCCGGTACTGTATGGTATCCTTCCACAGGGAGAGTATTATTCTGGATTCTTTGGAGAGACCGGATGATCTTCCCAGGACAAAACCTGCATTGAAGACTTCCAGCAGGAAATCATAAATCGATGGATTTTCGCTTTCGTAGTTAAACTGATGTTTTATCTTTCCCCAGTAATAGGTTGTCAGGTTATAGCGATCCAGTTCTTTTTCCAGACGATCATTGCCATCATTAAAGGCTGTGGCATGAGCGTGAATAAAAGTGGTGAGGTTTACATAGTCAGTATTAAAAGTAACGGCCAGCATTTTGCCACG
>RZYD01000512.1 GCA_009930445.1 Bacteroidia bacterium
GAAAGCACGGCCATAAGCAGCAACATTCGGTTTCCGTTTTCCTCCGGCCGTGGGGCCAAAGGAGCTAAAATTGATATGATAATCGGTTTCCGGATCAATGCCAGCGACGGATAACACACTATCGGCATCCGCCGGCGTTCCGAGATATTTCCAGGAAGCGTCGGTGCCATCGTTGCCCATGGCATTAACTACAAGAATCCCTTTGGATGCGGCTTTGTTAGCCGCCCGGGCCACCAGGCTGGTCCCCCTCATCTCTTCGGGAAAGTACCGATGGTAGGTGTACCCCAACGAACTGCTAATGATATCAGCTCCGTTTTTATCTGCCCATTCTGCTGCCGCAAGCCAGTTATACTCTTCCGAGTAGGGTTCGAACATTTGTTCGGTGCGGGCCAGTAAAAACTCGGCACCCGTAGCCAGACCAACCGGGATATCCCCGAATTTACCTGCAATGCAGCTCAAACATGATGTGCCATGCGCATTGTAAGCATAAACGTTTTCGTTATTACGGACAAAATCCCAGGTTTTAATTATCCTGTTTTCCGCACGGATATGGGCGAAGGCCTCGTGGGTATCCACATTGGGGAAACCGGCATCAAAAATGGCAATACGAACGCCACTTCCATCGATTCCTGCCGCAGTAAAATGCGACCCTCCCAAACGATTTGTTTGCTTATTCAACAGTTTAAGCTGAAAAGAAGATGGCTGCTTATCTTTAATTCCACAAACCGAGGCCCTCAGAGTAAGGGGAGTTATCCGGGCCACAAATTCAAGGGCATCAATAGCAGGGAGGTTTTCCGGTAAAACTACCGCAACAACGGCATTAAACCAGCGAGAAACACCAAGAATGGTATCGGCCATACTATGGAGGGTTTTCAGATAATCAACGCGAAGCGGATAATCACTTGCATCGCATAACGGGAGTCCCTGTTGTACCCTTCGCTCCAAGGCTTTCCTATCGAAATAGGTAAATGGATCGAATGCAACTCCCTCTTTATCTGTTAATTCAATGAAATACAATGCATCTGAGTCCTGAGACCAAAGGCTGAACGGAGCCAATAAAAACACAAATACAGTCACTCCGGCAAGACAAACAATCAAATGATTTTTCATACTATATTTAATTGATTTTCAATAACATACACTGGAAAGAAAAGTATTTTACGGACTGCAAACCAGCGTATGCATTCCATTTATCCTCTTTTTCTTCAATGGATAATTCATTGGATGGTGGTTTTTCTATTTTGTACAAATGTAACAATTTGGATAATGACGTTACAGATTCCGTATATTTGGGCAGAAAAAAAAACAAAATGTACGATAAGAAATTATTTCTACTCGATGCAATGGCACTCATTTACCGGGCCTATTTTGCATTAAGTAAAAATCCAAGAATCACATCAACCGGGTTTAACACCTCAGCAGTAATGGGGTTCACCAATGCGTTATACGAAATACTAAAAAACGAAAAGCCTACGCACATCGGAGTAGCCTTTGATTCGTTTGCTCCCACATTTCGACATCAGGAGTATGCTGCATATAAAGCCAACAGAGAAAAAATGCCGGAGGACATTATATCAAACCTGCCTTATATAAAAAAACTCTTACAGGGTTTTCGGATTCCAATTATTGAGATGGAGGGATACGAAGCAGACGATTTGATTGGAACACTGGCCAAACAGGCAGAAAAAAAAGAGTACACCTCATTTCTTATGACACCGGATAAAGATTTTGCTCAATTAGTATCGGATAGAATTTTTCTTTACAAACCGGCTCGTATGGGCAATAAGGCTGAAATCTGGGGGATTGCGGAAGTATGTGAAAAATTCGGTATTCAGCAACCCGATCAGGTACGCGACATTCTCGGCCTTTGGGGCGATGCCAGCGATAATATTCCCGGAATCCCGGGGATTGGCGAAAAAACAGCAAAAAAATTACTACAGGAATATCCCACGATAG
>RZYD01000513.1 GCA_009930445.1 Bacteroidia bacterium
TCATCATGTACTGCGCTATAGCTAAGTGCCAGGTTATTTGATTTATTATTCCAGTTACTTTTTAGCTCGATCGCCGTTGTGTTGGCTGAACTTGGGAAATAGATACCGTTGTTATAAAAATTCAGGCTGTATTTACCCGAGCTGCTCGGATTGTAGGCAATGTTTTCTGTGTAGCTATGACGGACCATCATTTTGTGAGTTTTGTTGATGTTCCAATCGATACGGCCAAAAATTTTGTTGCTGGTCAGCTCATCGATATTGTTTTCAAAACCACCCATATCATATTTCAGTTCATCTTTCACGTAGGTTTCCAGGGCTGTAATCGCAGCGCGGTCGGAATCTCCAACGTAATCTTCAAAATTGAAGGGATTGGGGGTTTGGTCACGTTGAAATTCAGCATTCAGGAAGAAGAATACTTTGTTTTTCACCAGTGGGCCACCGACACTCACACCATAGGTGTTGGCAGTAGATTCCGGTAATGCTTCTCTTTCTACATCTTCATCGTCGGTAGGAGTTAACCCAGCCAGTCCCTGATTCCGGAAGAGGTAATAGGCCGTACCTTTTACATCGTTGGTGCCTGATTTGGTTACTGCGTTGATGCCACCGCCGGCAAAACCGTTGTACCGCACATCATAAGGCGCCAAAACAATCTGTAGTTGTTCAATAACATCCATTGAAAAGGGGGTTCCACCGGTTTGTCCGCCGTTTTGCCCATTGGCTGCAAGTCCGAAAGCATCGTTGTTTACTGTACCGTCAACCATAATGCTGTTGTAACGGTTGTTCATTCCCGCAATGGATAATACTCCACCATCGGCTTTGTTGGCTTGGGGAGTCATCCGTGCAAAATCGAAAATATCGCGGTTGAGGGTAGGAAGTTTTGAAATTTCCTGCGCATTTACAACCTGCTCAGCCCCGGTGCGGTTACCATCAATGATACCGCGTGACTGCGCTACAATTTCTACCTCGCCAAGTTGTGATGCGGTTTCATACATCGTTACATTCCGTTTTTGCATCTGCCCCAGCGTCAGGTAAATCTCGCCGGTTGTGTAAGTCTGGTAACCTACAAAGGTGATCGTAATGGTGTAAGGCCCACCGACGTTCATGTTTTGAATACGATAATAACCATTATCATCTGTAATGGTTGCGTACTGGGTTCCCGTGGGTTGATGTAAAAGAATTACCGTTGCACCGGGAAGAGACCCCTCTCCGCTGGTAACACGACCATTAATACCGGAGGTCGTCATTTGTGCAAACGACCCGGCTGCAAATAGAAGAAATGCAGCGGCCATTACAAAAATTTTGCTAAAGTTTCTCATAAGCGTTAAGTTAGTTGTATTCATTGTTAGTAATACAGTTTATCTTTCAGTATTCAAAGGAGATAAAATTATAAACAAATACGGTTTTTTATCCCGTCCATCCAATAAAAGTTATCATCATATAAAATGCTGTTTTATAGTACCTTACAACTTGTTGTTGAATTATTTTCGTGTCCTTTTCTGCTACGGATGTTTTTTTACAGTCGCATAGTTTTTGTTCTGCGAAAATACTTGTGTTTCCTATATCATCTTATAAAAGCATATTAACAAAATATTAATTAATTATGCGTTTGATTAATCTCAATTTATGTGTATAGTGGTTCCCATTAAAGATTCCGTGATGATCAAAATTGTCGATACGGACTTTTCCGGAGCAATGAATAATATGATAGGGATCAAGCAGAACACCCACATGGGAAATCGATTCGTTTTCTTCACCGAAAAACGCGAGATCTGCCTCCCGGGCTTCTTCAGGAAAATCGACTATTTCGCCCCATTCAGCCTGTTGTGCTGCGTCCCTTTGAAGCATTATTCCACCCATGCGAAAAACAAGTTGCGTGAATCCACTGCAGTCGAGACCAAAAGGGGTTTTGCCACCCCATAAATATGGCGTATTCAGGAAACGCAGGCTATACGA
>RZYD01000514.1 GCA_009930445.1 Bacteroidia bacterium
CGTTACCATGCATTATGAAAAAGACACTGCAATATATAACAATCGGACTGATTTTTCTGATTTCTTGTCAATCTAAAACTGGATTTTCAGGATTTCAAAACGGTGATATTATTTTCCAGACTTCAAAATCGGGACAGAGTAAAGCGATTCAGATTGCGACAGGCTCAAAATACAGCCACATGGGAATTATTTATAAGCAAGGAAACGATTATTTTGTATACGAAGCTGTTCAGCCTGTAAAACTGACACCTTTAAACGACTGGATTAATCGAGGTGAAAACGGACACTACGTTGTTAAACGGATTAAAAATTCCGAGAACTTATTGACTCCTGAGACTTTGACAAAAATGAAACAGATTGGCGAAAAATACGCTGGCAAAGACTATGATTTGTATTTTGAGTGGTCTAATTCGAGAATTTACTGTTCTGAATTGGTCTGGAAAATATACAAAGAGGCTGTCGGACTTGAAATTGGAGAACTTGAAAAATTGGGTGATTTCAATTTGACTGATAATGCAGTAAAACAGAAACTAATGGAAAGGTACGGAGAAAATATTCCAAAAGAGGAATTAGTGATTTCTCCATCATCAATGTTTGAATCCAAAGAGTTAATTACAGTATTCTCAAATTAAGACATCATGATTATATACGTTATTATATTCCTGTTCTTCTTGTTGATTTTTTCAGGGATTGCTTTCCTGTTATACTGGATTCCTAAAAAGTTTGGCTATCCAAAGGTTGGGAAAGTTCTGGCAGGAATAGTTGGAGTATTTTTCATTGTAATGGCAATTTTAACAATTTTCGAAGACCAATTATTTAGCAAACGTGATGCAATTAAGTTGCTTTCGAGACAGGAAATTGTTTTAAATGATGACTTTGAATTAATAGCCAATGAATCTATGTCAGCTATCGGAGACTATTATCATACTTTCACATTGAGAATTAGTGAATCTGACAAAGAAAGAATTGTTGGTGAAATTGTTTCTTCAAAGGATTTCAATCAAAACATTCCGACAGGCAGCTACTTTTCAGACAGAGATGATTATTATAATGGTCCTAAAAGAATAAAATACTATGAAACGGAAACTCGATATGTTAAAGAATTATTTGAACCACAAGGAAAAGGTTACGCTCCGATTTATAGAAAAATTGGGATTGAGAAAAATGATAATTTATTAATATTTGAGGATATAGATGAATAACGCATGGTAACACGCGGTCATAAAACATTGCGCGGATAGTGCTATATTTGAACGAAATAACATTTAATCAACGGCTTAGTGGGCTGATAGGTTTGTGTTTCAAAATGCGCAACGTTTCATACCGCCACCGTTATAGGGCATTTAAAGTGAACTGCATACAATCACATTCCCATTCTATTCCAGCTTTATCAAAAGTGTCGTCTAAATCAATTTGACAAAGGCAACTATCTTCTTGAATTTCGCCATACATTTCATTTTTTACAAGTTCTAAATTTGGTAGTGCTTCTTTTAATTCTTTTACGGTTTCGCACTCTTTACCGCTTTTTGCAAATATTACTGTTTGACACATAATCTTAAAATAAACGCCCTATAACATAGGCTAAAAAACATAGCCAAAAAGGGCAGTGAATAATTTGAAACGACTTATAAAGGCTACGTTTCTTAGCCCCGACCGTTAGGCAACATTAAAAAATGACACCGAGCAATATAATGAATGAAAAGAAAAAAATATTTGGATTAGAAAAAAACGCTTTTTTTACAGGACTAACAAGTTTTTTCACTGACACATCTACCAAAATGGTATATAGTGTTATGCCTCTATTTTTGTTATCGATAGGAGCATCTAAAACTACGATTTCATTAATTGAAGGAATTGCAGAGAGTACAGCATCTTTATTAAAGGCAATTTCGGGATACTGGAGTGATAAGATTGGTAAAAACAAGCCATTCATGATTATTGGATATGG
>RZYD01000515.1 GCA_009930445.1 Bacteroidia bacterium
CCCTGAAAAATGGGAGGAGTTTGTACAGTTTACGCACAACCAAATCATGGAACTCATGACCGGCTATGGGAAAATTGATATTCTTTGGCTCGACGGAGGATGGGTGGCACCTCAACCACAAGAGGAAATCGACAAAAAATACGATGTACTTGAAAAGGAGACACCCACCGGCTTCATAAAAAAACGTGTAGTCAGTCAGGATATACGAATGGATGAACTGGTGAGAAAAGCACGAAAAAAGCAACCCGGGCTTCTGGTAGTCGACCGTGCCGTTTACGGGAAAAATCAAAATTACCTTACCCCTGAAAACCGAGTTCCGGAAACTACACTTCCTTATCCGTGGGAATCGTGCATTATTTCCGGAGGGGGCTGGTCGTATGCCTTCGACGCAGCGTACATGACACCCCGTGAAGTAATTCATCTACTCATTGACATTGTGGCCAAAGGAGGTAATCTGCTTCTTAATATTGCCCCTTCACCAGAGGGAACATGGGATGAAAATGCTTATGAAATGCTGAAAGGAGTAGGAGAATGGATGCAAGTAAACAATCAGTGTGTCTATAACACCTTTCCACTGGAACCCTTTAAAGAAAAAAATATCTGTCTTACCCAAAACAAAGAAAATGTATTTCTAATCTGCCTGTTGCAGGAGGGAGAATCCCTTCCGGAGGAACTTGACCTATCCGCCTTTCTGCCAGCCCAGGAGGCAAAAATTTCAATGCCCGGGTTCGATACCCGAATTCAATGGAAAATAAAAGAAAAAAAACTCCATATTTATGTCCCGGAAGGAATTCAAAAAATAAGCCGAAATCAACCGGCAATGGTATTCCAGATCACCAAACTGCGACCATAACAGAACTTATTAACCCTTTATTCTATCGATTACTTTTCATCAGGCAACCTTAAGGCCGGACAGTGCATCATTAAGTAAATTTTTTATGAAAAGCCTCCGTCTATTTCTTGTCACTGGGCTATTGGCCTTTGCCTGCTGTCGTCCGGTATTAATCGACACCTACCTGCTGACTGAACAACAAAAATCACTCATTCCCTATGTGCCGGACACACAAGTCACCTTTTCTTTTAATGGCGAGAAAAGCTTCCCGATTATCATTACTGAAGTATCAAAAGGTATGCAGCAGGAATACCGTGGAGAGGAATCGTGTCAATACTACGAATATGAACGAAAAACAGCCATTCTTCGCTCCGTGTACCCGGAAATAAACATTGAAGCGACAGTTTGTGCCCAAAACAACGAAAGCTTCAAAAGGTACGACACATTAAACTTTTCCGTCAGGTTAGGCTATAAACAATTCGCGTTGAATTGCCAATGGGATCCGACAGGAATCAGCTTTTGCGACACCGTGTTGGCCGGATTTCATTATCACAAGGTGCTGGTGTTTAATAATTGCACCGATGCCTCTCACCTTTCCGATACTTCCCTGCTTTATTACCAACACATCGTTTGGTCACAGGAAAACGGGCTTGAATTAATCACTTTTAACAATGGCGACTACTATGTTTTGGAAAACCAGAATAATTATTAGCACAGGGCTACTCATGCTGATTACGGCATGTGACCCATGTCAGGAAGCCGACGCGTATCAATGCATCGAAAAGAATATCAAAGCGCTGGTGCCAGACCAAACCATCACTTCGTTTACCCTGATCAGCCAGGATGGTTTTGCCGAAAGTTATCGTCAGGAAAGTTGGTACGACACTATTGAAGCCTTTGAGCCCGACCGCTGCGGCAATGTATTCCGCTGGGATCGAATGGGCGCCATGTACCGTTCCACGCTAAACAACGACCACAACGTGGAATTCAGGCTTGATGCCTTAAACAACACCCAGCTTACCATAGGGATAAACTATAAACAGCAAATTGCCTGGGATTTTAAGGAAAGCAGTATTATTGCCAGCGGTTACGACAACCCTGATTATCCCGAA
>RZYD01000516.1 GCA_009930445.1 Bacteroidia bacterium
TTTTGAATATCAGATGATCAGAATCACCGTCCATCCACAAAAAAGTGTGTGTTTTATGGCTGTGAAAGTACAAATAATGATGAAAACCAAAAGCAATCGGCTAAAAAAAATAAAAAATTTGTGCCTTCTTCCGGCCCGTAGCGGCCGTTAAGATTCCAAATCATCTGATTAACAAGTAAAAACCGAAGGATAAAGCAATGGCCCCGGACAAAATAATCGGGTAGTGTCAATGGAAAAACGGAACAAACCCATGCTTTGAATGCATGAAAGGAAAAGGAGATGGAATGATAATATTGGATGTCGTTGACATCTTGTTATTTTTTTATGGCTTTTGCGGTGGACAGGTTGTCCTCTGAAGCGATTTGAATCAGATAAAGCCCTGAAGGCCAGGTTTCTGTTGCCAGGATTTGCCGGCCTGAAAAGCGATTTTTGTGAAATAGTATTTTCCCCGTGGCGCTGTATATGGTAAGCCTCGCGGTCCTCTCCTGTAGCGTTGTTTCCACGGTGAGTTGATCCCGGAAAGGATTGGGATAAATTTTTGCTGTGGGGTTATTTTTTGCTGCGATGGCTACTGTTGTATCACAAAAGTTCATGTGCCAGTTTACTGTATTCCAGGTGTTCCAGATCGACAATGGGGTTCCTCCTCCAGGTACACGCCATAGTGAGGTTTCCGGCCCACTGGCTGCGATAAATTCGTCAATTTGTGGGGCGGTGATAATATCCCATTCCGTGGCACAAATATGATGTATCGGTTTGGTTGCCCCCAGTGCCCGGTATTCGTTGTTGGTCGAGTCGATCCAGAAAGTGATGTTATTTAAATAGTACTGACCCCATAGTTCTACATAGGTTTGTGGAAAAAAGGCATCCACAAAAGGATTTACAATATCGATACGGAACCAGTGGTCAATAGGGTTGCCCCACGTGGTACAGCCCAGTATAAACGTAGTATCTGTAACTCCGTTATCCACGGCAAGTTGCTTATAAGAATGAAAAGCAGTGAAGAGGTTATAGAGGTTGACCGAGTCCCCGTCAAACTGATGTTCCACATCCACGACATATCCGTGATAGCCTGTTTCTGCTGCTTTATATACGGCCTCTGCCTGCCCGAATTCTGAACCCGGATAATTGTACGACCATCCGTAGACTTCCATATTCCTGGATTCGTACGTGGCAATTAATGCCTTGTCAACCAATGTATTCCACCACACCGTATCCATAATTCCATCGGCAACTTTTACATAGATTCGTTTTACTCCAAGTGATGAAAGGGTATCGGCGAGTTCCGCGTGGCTGAATCCGGTTTGCTCAATATACCAGATCCATGCACCCAGCTTGTTGCAGTCGTTTTCCTGCGCTGCCGAAAGCCTGGAGTAAAAGGTAAAAATGAGGATAAGGAATACGGCTGGTTTCATCCGGTAAAGGTAACTGCATTTACTCAATTTTTAAATTCTGCAACCAATTTTTTCGGGTAGGGCGATGGCCGCACTGTTTTTGCGACAGGCCTTTTAAAGGAATGATTTTAATTCTGGTAAAACTGTGATTATTGGCGGCCTCTTGCGTTTTAATCCCGTTGCAGTCAGCAGGCTTTTTGCGATGTTGCGTATTTTGAAACAATTCGAGGAAATAGTTAATCTAATGTAAAACAAAGAGGTAATTATTTAAAATTTGTTATAGGGGAAGTGTTACACGGCTACGGGGTTTAAACAGGCGGCTAAAGAGTAGTGTGGCCAGGGTTCCGGCCACAAATGCGGGCAACAGTTCATACAAATCAAATATTTCTCCGTGAAGGTTTTTCCATACGAATACGGTTGTTGCACCGGTGAGAATACCCGCGAGTGCTCCGGCTGCGGAAATTTTCCGCGAATAAAGCGATAGAATAATCACCGGGCCAAAGGCGGCACCGAAGCCTGCCCAGGCATAGGCCACCAATGAAAGCACATTCGA
>RZYD01000517.1 GCA_009930445.1 Bacteroidia bacterium
TGTTGCTGAATCATCATGAATATTTCTGAACAAATTTATGCTGAGCGATTTAGAAAAAAAAATTATAAGTTGAGGTGTTTGTAACTTTCAAAAAAAAATTATCTTTGCAACCCGGCGAAACGGTAATATTAATTTTTAAAATACAGTAATTATGACAAAAGCAGAAATTGTAGCAGAAATTGCCAATAAAACAGGAATTGAGAAAGTCGCTGTTCAAGCAACAGTTGAAGCATTCATGGATTCAGTAAAAGATAGCATGAGTCGTGGTGAGAATGTTTACCTCAGAGGTTTTGGTAGTTTTACCATTAAAAGACGCGCTGAAAAAACTGGCCGTAATATTTCTAAAAACACCACTATTATTATCCCTGCTCACAATATTCCGGCTTTTAAGCCTGCGAAAACTTTTATTCATGCAGTAAAGGATAGCGTTAAATAATTTTATTTCACATTAAAATCTTATACAATGCCGAGCGGTAAAAAAAGGAAGAGACATAAAATGTCAACACATAAACGTAAAAAACGTTTAAGGAAAAACAGGCACAAGAAAAAGTAATCTCCTGTTATGTGTAATGAAATTTCTGCCATATAACGCATTATTTTATTGCTGTTATATGGTAGAAATTTTCTTTAACTTCGGACTCAATCAACGGTAACTTGAAAGACAGGGCAAACATTTTCGGGACCATGATGAAGGAGGACCGGTTTGAATAAAGAACTATACGTAGACGCCAGAAAGGCAGAGGTTGAAATTGCATTGCTTGAAGATAAATACCTCGTTGAGCTACATAAAGAGAAAAGCAATAATGACTACTCGGTTGGGGATATTTATCTTGGCCGGGTTAAGAAGGTTATGCCAAGCCTTAATGCCGCGTTTATTAATGTAGGTCACGAAAAGGATGCCTTTTTGCACTATCTCGACCTTGGGCCTCAGGTAAAAACATTAATCCGGTACACAAAACAAGCACAGCTTAATACGCCGAACCTTAATATTACTAATTTTCGGCCCGAAAAGGATATTGAGAAAACAGGGAAAATTTCGGGGGTGCTCTCTCAGGGCGATCATATTCTCGTTCAGGTTACCAAAGAACCCATATCTACAAAAGGGCCCCGTGTAACTTCTGAAATTTCTTTTGCTGGCCGTTATCTCGTTCTGGTACCTTTCTCAAACCGGGTTTCCATCTCCCAAAAAATTAAAAGTGTCGAAGAAAGAAATCGTTTGAAACGCCTTATCGCCAGCATCCGGCCCAAAAATGTGGGTATTATTATCCGTACTGTGGCCGAAAATAAACTCGTCGCTGACCTTGATGCCGACCTGAATGATATCTATGGGAAATGGCAGGCGGTATCCAAAAAATTACAAAAAGCGAAAGCAACGGAAAAAATTCATTGCGAACTTGACCGTACTTCCGCCATTCTTCGCGATATCCTTAGTGAGTCGTTTAACAGTATTACAACGAACGATCCCAACGTGTATGATGACTGCAAAAATTACTTGCGCCAGATTGCACCCGAAAAGGTCGATATCGTTAAACTGTATAAAAACCGACAACCAATATTTGAATTTTTCGGCATCGATAAACAGATTAAGAATTCTTTTGGGAAAATCGTTACAATTAAAAGCGGTGTTTATCTGATTATTGAACACACCGAAGCGCTTCATGTTATTGATGTCAATTCCGGTCATCGGATTAGTTCCGGGCAAAATCAGGAATCGAATGCAGTAGAAGTGAATCTTGAGGCTGCGGATGAAATCGCCCGGCAACTCCGGTTACGTGATATGGGCGGAATTATTGTAATCGATTTTATCGATATGCATGAACCCGGGAACCGAAGGAAACTCTATCAAAGGCTGAAAGATGCCATGGCCAAAGATAATGCGAAGCATACGATACTTCCACCGAGTAAATTTGGCCTTGTACAGATCACCCGTCAGCGGGTAAGGCC
>RZYD01000518.1 GCA_009930445.1 Bacteroidia bacterium
TATCCGCCATTCTTTAATCCGGAAAAAAAATATCCTGCACTGCTCTATTGCCAGGGCGGTCCTCAAAGTACGGTGAGCCAGTTTTGGTCGTACCGATGGAATTTTCAGATGATGGCCGCAGGCAATTGTATCGTGGTAGCACCGAATCGACGGGGCACACCGTCATTTGGGCAGGAATGGGTTGATCAAATCAGTGGTGATTATGGCGGACAGAACATGCAGGATTACCTGAGTGCCATTGATGCGTTGGCTGAAGAACCGTATGTGGATGCGGATAAGCTTGCCGCAGCGGGCGCCAGTTATGGTGGCTATTCCGTGTTTTGGCTGGCAGGGAATCATGATAAACGTTTCAAAGCCTTTATATCCCATTGCGGAATCTATGATTTCTACAGCATGTACGGTTCAACGGAAGAATATTTTTTTGTAAACCATGATTATGAAGGCCCTTTCTGGAAAACTCCGGAACCCAAAAGTTATACCTTCTCTCCGCATCTTTTCGTGAAAAATTGGGATACACCGATTTTAATTATTTCCGGTGCTAACGATTTCCGTATCCCTTATACCCAAAGCCTGGAAGCATTTAATGCAGCTCAATTGCTGGGTATTCCTTCCCGGTTATTGTTTTTTCCTGATGAATCACATTTTGTTTTAAAACCGCAAAACAGCGTCCTTTGGCAACGTGAATTTGCCTTATGGCTTGAAACCTGGCTCAATGCCGGACAATAATACGATGATCGCTCAGAACGCCGGGGAGTTTTCTCCGGCGTATTTGTTTAGCTTGATCCCGTAAAGGTCACGCTGCTTATCATGCCATTGAGAGCCTGTGAAGAGCAGTTGATTTTTGGCCTGTATCAACCTCCTGACAGATGTGACTTCAGGCACCCTTTACTCCCCGGTTCTTCAGGTTATTGTGTACTACCCCGCCTTCGTTAATCCGGGTCAAACCGTATAATGAATACATCGATTTATCCTTTTTTCTTATGCCTGTAAATAGTTTAGTATGTTGTTTTAAATCAATTCTTTAGCTTATTTTTGCAGCGCTGGATGTGTCGTTCCTTACATTTTTTGTTTTTGCAATTGGATCATTGAGGTACGGGTTTTTGTTTTATCCAACAGACTGCATTGACGCCATGGTTTTATTTATGATTTCATTACTTTTGCAAAAATTGTTTTTGATCTATGAAACTATTACTCGTGCCTGTATTAATTATTTTGTTTCAATTTCCTGTTCATTCCCTGTTTGCCGGCGATATTCGTATCCCTGATTCCTTATCTTCATGGAAGTCGGAGGGAAATTTCCGTTTTTCGTTTAATCAAATCGGCTATAAAAACTGGGCGCAGGGCGGTGATAATAGCTTTACAGGAAACAGTTCATTTGATTACCAGCTTGCCTATGTGAGCCCAAAGATTTCGTTGCTTTCTACCCTGAATACCGGATATGGTATCATTATTACTTCAGAAGACGGGATACGAAAAAATGATGATAAGCTTCAGGCCTCTTCCAAACTGGGCTATAGTATCTCAAAAAAAGTAAAGTATTCCGTACTCTTTGATCTGAAATCACAGTTTACACCAGGCTATAAATACCCTAACGACAGTGTTGTCGTTTCTGATTTTTTTGCCCCGGGATATCTTACCCTTTCTTTTGGCGCCGATTGGTCTCCTTTTGAATATCTCTCCATATTGCTCTCTCCGGCGTCAGGCAAATTTACAATTGTCGCCAATGAAGAACTTGCAAATAGCGGTAAATATGGTATGAAGCCAGCAGAATACGATACTGCAGGCGTGATGATTACTCCTGGCCAGAATTTTAAAGGGGAATTTGGAATGAACTTCGTGATTAACTTAACTAAAAAAGTGATGGAAGATGTATCGCTTTCTTCCAAATTAGAGTTTCATAATAACTATTTTGCCCCGGATCCAAAAAATCGATGGAATTTT
>RZYD01000071.1 GCA_009930445.1 Bacteroidia bacterium
ATTCGATGACCCAAATTATCTAAATATTGCTGTATAATAAAAATGGAAATATTTAATCACTGATAATCAATAATTTAGCAATTCACCACATCTGCTAACGGATTAATGTTAAGCAGGTAAAAAGGAAGTGCGAAACTTGAGTTAATAATAATACAAATAAAAAATCATCCAGATTAACTAATGCTCCAAAGGGCGTATTAAATCTCAAATAGTATTATAAATTTATTAATTAACTATTTTTTTAGGATTTTTGCTGAAATTTCAAATACTTATTATATATTTGATGGTGTAAGTTCAGGTAACATTTTTGCCAGTAATTACTCAACTAAAAACCAAAAATGGCAAAATTATGAAATGAATTACGCTATGCTTAGCGTTTGGGTGCCTATCATTATTTTTAGGTGCGCAAACAATCTCGAAATCATTGACAATATCGAGTTCTGATATCCAACTATTTCAATCTGGAGGCTATACGCATCTTGATTTGAAGGATGGTTATCATGAGAACAACCCAAATATGTTAGGATATCCTGATTTACCATTCATCCATACCATTTTCGCAGTACCGCCAAATAGCACAATAACGGATGTACAGTGTACGCATTCTTCGCTTCAAGTATTATCAAATTCTTGTGTTATATACCCTATTCAAAATAATATTATGGATGAGACGGATTCAATATTTATTAATCCTGATTCAACCATTTACAATATGTCTACTGCATATCCTACAGAGATATTGCAAGGATACAATCAAGGACAATTAAGGGAGTACCAATTAGTAGGTGTTGAATTTTGTCCATTTAGATATATTCCATCATCTGGATCATTGTCACTTGCAAATAATATGTTGATTACAATCTCTTATTCCACCTCAACTAGTTCATCGAATAATCACAAGATACGGGACTATGATGAAATAGATCAGTTTTATTGGGATTTAATCTTTGATAATGTTCAGAATCCATCTGATATGGCAAGTCAGAGCTATTATCAAGAAACCTATAATTTAATACATAATACTACAGAAACCTCTTTGGATAATAATTATTTTGGATTCGCACCCACCAGCATGCCATCAACGGCAGGATCAAGAGTTTCGATGGTAATTATCACTAATAATTTTGACGTTGAAAATAATTATCTTGGAAATCTAACCGGTAAATTCAATCAATATGCTGACTGGAAGACAGCTGAAGGAATACCGACGAAAGTTGTTAATCTAAGCGATATCACTTCAAATTATTTTGGGTTTGATTTGCAGGAACAAATTCGCAATTTCATACAAGACGCTCATTACAAATGGGGTACTGAATATGTCATTCTTGGTGGGGATTATTCTATTCTTCCAACTCGAAACTCGACGACGTATCTGTCTAATGATTTTGATGCTAAACTGAACACGTATACTGATTTATACTACTCAGATATCTGGGATGCATCAGGATACAATAATTGGAATGGATATCCTGATTATGTTTTCGGAAACTCTGAGGATTCAGATGAATGGCTCATTCCAGATATCATTATTGGAAGAATTCCGGTTGAATCAGAGACAGAATTTGACAATTACTATCAAAAAGCTCAAACATACTCTAAGGTATCAGGAAGCACAAGTTCATTTTATTATCAAAGTAAAATGCTACTTTATGCAGGTATAATAGTGTCAGGTTCTAGTAATATTATAACTGATTACAATGAAATTTTAGGCAATACTAGTCTTTATAACAAAGATGTTGACAAAGGATATTATGAATATTCTCCTGACCTTGAAGATGAATGTTATGATGTATACCATTTATGTACAAATTATACAGAAACAGCTTCTGAATGTGCAAGTAACATTACTAACCAACTACTAACAAATGAGTTATCCAATTCGGGCTATGGCCTTTTTATCCATTCAGATCACAGTAGCCCAAATTACCTTGGAGTCTCAGAAAAAACTATTGGAGGGCAAGAAATAACAATAGATGATTTGTCTACACTTAATTTTAATAATAATTACAGTGTTGCATTCAGTATGGGGTGTAAAACATCCGGGTTTCTTGCAGATGATTGTATTGGTGAAGAATGGCTCCTTCAACAAAATAGCGGAGGTCCAGCTTTCATTGGGTCAATTCCCTCCGCATATAGCAGTGACACTGAACTACAAAAAACATTCATAAAGCAGCTGAGAAACAATAATATAACTCAAGTTGGAAAATGTTTTTCAAGTACAATATTATTGGCACCTGGATTAAGAAGGCAAGCATCATACATTTTATTTGGGGATCCAACAATAAATATCCCAACAGAAACTGTATCTAACTTAACTGTTTCTCATCCAAGTAGTATTGATATTGGCGAAAACTCTTTTACGGTTTCAGTAAGTGGTCTCTCATCTGAAAAGGATGCTGTAATTTGTATAAACAAAGATGGTGAAGTATATGACTACAAAACTGTTTCAAATACTTCAAACTCTGCTCAGTTTGACATTTACGTCAATGGAACAGGTACTATTGATGTTGTTGTTTCATCTGCAAACTTTATGCAATACCAAGGTCAGATTTCTGTTTCCCAATGTTCAAATCCTGAAATCGCCATCAGTAATGTTCAACCTATAGTACTTTTAGAAAATGAAACGTCTCAAACAGTTGAATTTGCTATTGATAATAATGGAATTGGCTCTGCATCTTCAGTTATTGTACTTCTTGAAGCTGAAAATGGATACGGAAGTATCATAACAAACATAAGTCCATCCTCCATACAAATAGGCGATTTGTCAGGAGGGGCTTCGTATAGTTCAGTAACTTTTAATGTTTCAATTGCAGATGACCAAATAGACCATTCAGACGCTAAGTTCAAAGTTACTGTGAACTCAAGAGATGGTTTATCACAAGATCCTATTTCCAGAACGGTTCCTTTGTCAATTCCAATTGTTAGTCCTGATATTACAATAAATCAGATAACCGTTGATACTGAAGACTCATATAACATTATTAATAATGGACAACTTAGCAAAATTGGATTCACGATTACTAATAAAGGACATAAGGACTTAACCAACTGCATAGTTGTTGTTGAGCCAAATCAAAATACACCTCAGGTAACATTTACCAGCTCATCAATTAGTATTCCTTCAATTAATAAATGTTCAACAGTTACTACTGCAGAAGGAATACATTTTACGATTACTGATGCACTTTTTACAAGTAATGTAACAGATAATCTCTCTCTATATTTATCTATTCTGTCTTCAGATGGCTCCACAATTTATGAAGATCAGATCGATTTAATACGTCCATCTGCACCTGACAATATTTATTATTATACACATGATAAACACATCGGTCTGTGGTGGAATTTCGATAATGGGACTTATCCATTAGACTATTCTTACAATGTGTATTCTAATTCAGTAGGTCAACAAAAACTCACAGAATTGCCAATTCAGTATGCATCTTACATGGATATTGAAACCTGTAATGACTTTATACATAAAAACTTTATGGTATCTTCTATTTCTCCATATGGCGTAGAAGGTGATTTAATCGGAGTTAAAGCAAGTTCAATATTCCAACCAAATTCTAATTTCCCATTGACATTTGATAAAACAGTTTTCGGAGCATATACATCGGGTTCACCAAAACTATATGATCTAAATAATAATGGTAAGCAAGAAATTATATTCACATTAAATAATTTGTCAAATAAATCTGGGATTGCCATTGTTGATTATAATGGTAACCTTTTAGCCTCTCAAACATATACTGCTAAGTCTTCTTCTGTTCCTGCTATTTGTGACATGAACAATGATGGGAGTTCCGAAATTATATTCTCGGTCGGAAAAAAAGTAAAAATCCTAACCGCAGAAAGTAGTAATGGTAATTTTTCCTTGTCAAATTATAATATGCCAGAAATTGAGCTGGATTATGATATTGCAAGTTGTGTAACGTTATTATCAACCTCAAGTGAAGTATTAATTGCAGTAGCACCAACAACAACTGATAACCTGGACAATTTCTTTTATGTTTATGATAATCAAGGAATATTAAAATATACTGGTGAAACAGGTACATGGAACATTAAACAAGATAATCCAACACTAACCGCTATCGATTTTGATAACGATGGAAGCTATCTGGAATTATTGCATCCAACATCCGCTCCTGAACGAGTAGTACACTCAAATCTGGAATCAGGAAGCTTTGTAGGTCCAATTACATCAAATGTAAAGCCCAATACATGTATTGCTGCTGATCTGAACGGAGATAATGTTAGCGAGTTCCTATTTAATACTATGGAACAATACAATAATGAAGATCAAATCGGAATAACACATGTTTATAATTCTGATTATACCACATATCCTAATTGGGACTTAAATACTCACCAGTATTACGAAGTATGGACTTACGATCATTATGTTCCAAATTATAGATTCATTATTAATAAACTTAGTGTTGGCGCATTTGATGATGAAACAGGATTGAAAGTTATTGTTCCAGATGGAACAAATTCTACCTCACACCATGGAACAGAATTCAAAATTCCTGATTTGAGAATTTGGAATAAGGATGCTTCAGAATTCACAAGCTTTCAAGTTTCACAAAAAAGCATTAATCCATTCTGGACAAACTCATTAAACTATTGGGACAAAGAGCCATTAATTGCAAATATTGATGATGATCCTGAGAACGAAATCATCATTGCACAGAGAAAAGATAAGGATTTAACCTTAAATGATTTAAACTCAATATGGGCATTTAACATTGATGGATCAGTTGTTGATGGTTTCCCACTAAAGGTACCAAAACCAATTGCAGGATCACCAGTTATTGGTGATGTTTACGGCGATGGAGAGCTGGAACTTGTTGCTCTTTCTGGATATGAAGTTTACATGTGGGATATAGGAGGCGACGCAAACAGCATAGAATGGGGCTCATTCCGTCATGATAATTATAATACTGGAAACTATGACTTTGTAGAGCCTTGCTTTACAGATAATAACACTATTACTGTTAGTAGTACTACAACATGGGCTGATAGCCGAAATGTATATTCTGATATTCGTGTTGAGTCTGGTTCAACTCTTACAGTTGAAGGTAACCTAGGAATGGCTGCTTCTACACGAATTATTGTTGAAAGAGGGGCGAAACTTATTGTTGATGGTGCTGTAATAAAAGGGATATGTAATGATCCATGGAACGGAATTCAAGTGTGGGGAAACAGCAATAAAAACCAAAGCGCTGTTGCCGGTAACGGTTATCCTGAACAGGGGCAGGTGGAACTTTACAATGCTACCATTATGGATGCTGAAAAGGCAGTTTTTGCCGGTTATGAACTGCCGGCTCCTCCTGATGGAGGACAGTCTGCAAGTGATTTCAACGGAGGTATTATCATCGCCGACAATACAACCTTTAAAAATAGTTGTACCGCTCTGGAGTTTAATACCTATAGCTACGATAGCTATTCGGGGTGTACGGAGTGTAGCTTTATCTTTGATAATGGATGTAGTATTGACGGCGTAGAGTTTAAAGATTTTGTCCACCTGACAGGCTATTCAGAGCTTGAAATTTTCGGTTGTGATTTTGTGAATTACTCCACTGATATCAAAGGTGCAGAAGAGCTTCGCAACGGTATTTATTGCATGGATAGCGGCCTTGATATAGACGGAACCTGTCTTGGGCAATATACGGCAAACGGATGCCTTGATATCAAACCCACCACCTTTACAAACCTTTACTACGCTATATTTGCTTCCAACGTAACCTCCATGCGTACTCTTTCGGTACATCATGCTGACTTTACAGACAACATCACCGGCATTTACATGAACAACATCAACTACCCGGAGATTGTACTTAACACCTTTGATGTTCCTGAAGACTGGGGTGATGAGAACAAGACCGGGCTCTATTTTGACTACTGTACAGGGTATGTGGTACAGCAGAATGAGTTTTTGAGTGGGGAAACAACTACAAAGCAACATGGTATTGTGGTGAATGAGTCGGGAGTAAATGAGAATCTGATCTATAACAATTCTTTTGAGAATATTAATGAAGCTATTAAAACTCAAGGGATCAATCATGGTATTTTTGAGAAAGAGGACATTGGACTTGAAATTAAGTGTAATGAATTCTTTGAGTGTATCCAGGATATTCGTGTACATGCCGAGGTGGAGGGATCACTTACGCCGGATGATTACGGTATAAAGCCTATTCAGGGATTTAATGGATTAGATGTTAAAGATCCTGCAGGGAATCGGTTCAGCCAGATTGAGAATAATACTACCACATTCGAGGACTTCAATAATGATGGTATTGCAATTACATATCATCATCATGATGCGGTTGACGAGACTCACTTAATTCCACAGGATTATTATAGAATAACACCTAATCGTGTGTTGAACAATACTTTTACTTCTTCTGACGCAGCATGCCCGAATAAATATGATCCATATCAGTTAGGTAATCAGGGAGGTTCTTCATCAACAGAATCCCTGAAATCAGCGTTTGATTCAGGAACGACTTCTGCTCAAAGTTTAACCTACACATTGGAACAAACTATTGATGGTGGTGATACACCAGAGATGGTTTATGATGTAGAGACAAGTACACCTCCAGAAAGCATAATTGTACGGGATGAATTGCTTGCAGAGACACCTTATCTTTCAGATACAGTTGTATCAAGTGCCATTGAGAAAGAGGATGTACTCAATAATACAATGATTTATGAGGTTATGACTTCGAATCCAAAATCTGCAAGATCACAGGAATTGATGGAAAAACTTGACGAACGGCAAACCCCAATGCCAGACTACCTGAAAGAAGGGATTGTGAATGCTTCAGCTATTATTACTGAACGAGATAGTCTTGAAGGATTGCTGGCGATGCACAACAGAAAACGTCAGGAAGCATTCAACAGGATTATAACAAAATACAATAGTCTGTCAGGTGATCCGGTTTATACTGACTCCATCTCAGATATGCTTCACAACTATCGTATTGCAGAACAGTTTCAGGAGGTGCTCTTAAAATTCGATATGGAGGATAATAGTTATTCAACAGTGTATGATAATATTCCTGGTCAATTCATTCTTACACCTATCGAAACTGCTGAGTATGAATCCCTGGGTGATTTCATCGATCTGATTGAGATATACAATATGGATCAACAAGTTATTTCTCCAGACAGCAGTTTTGTTTCTGAAATGGAATACTTTATTGATAATAATTCCGGCTGGACGAAACAACGGGCTATAAACATTCTGCGAAGAAATGATTTATCTACCTATATTGAGCCATATCAATATGATAACCTTCAAAAGAGTAAAGAACAAGTCGATGAATGGAGTACAACAATAAAATCATCCTCAAGTCTGGAATTTTATCCTAATCCGGCATCCTCGTATCTCACAATTGATTATCTTAGCAATGAAAGAGTCAATGATCGTTATGTTATTATCTCGACAATGGACGGAACAGTAATTCAAAAAGTAGAATTATCAACTGCACCATCATCAACGATAATCAATTTACGTGATTATAGCCCCGGAGTATATTTAATCACGCTATACGAAAACGGGGTTCAGAAAGAATCACACAAAGTAACACATTTATAATGGCCAATTATTATTCATTTAATACTGAAAAGGTGCTCAAATGCATCTTTTCAGTATTTTTTCTATTCTTTTTTCTATCTAATGGACATACTCAATACTGGGAACGGTTTTATGGTATAGAAGATTATGATGAGATATTTATGGATTTGCAAGAAACCTACGATAAAGGTTATGTGATTTCTGCAATTGAAATATTGGACTATATTCCTAGTGTTGATCGTATTGTATCGATTATCAAAACTGACATTAATGGTGAAGTTTTATGGAAAAGATTTGTAGATAAGCATGGAATTGCTACAAGAGGGTGTAAGCCCCTTCCTGATGGATCTATAGTTTGTACTTCAGGCTATTGGGATGAGATCAATGAAATGTGGATCCTAATGATTTTCAGACTGGATGCCTGTGGAAATGAAATTTGGTGTAAGCAATATATTGATTCACTTGGACAAGGATATCAGTCTGCTGATATCGAGATTATTAATAACAAAATCGTATTTGTTTTAGACAGAATTATAATAAGCGCAGAAGAAGATCCTTACAGATTAGTTATGCTTGATTTAGATGGTAATTCTCTATGCGATAAACCTTTTATTTTAAGAGAAAATCACCCACTTATGGCAGCTCCATCTGTTAATAAAATAGTTCCCTTACCAAACAACGAATTAATGGTCCTAGGTTCTGTGTATTATGCCAAAGATTCAATTAGTGTAAAATCATTAAGAACGATGTTTATTAAATTTGATTCTGAAGGAAATGAACAGTGGATGTATCCGTTTGGTGTTGAGGAATCATATTATACATATTTTTCAAAATGTGAAAATGTTATTGTTGAAGATACCGGAAGATATTTTGGGTTTAGTGGGTTCTATAATACTCCAAGAAAGATGCTACTGATTAAATTTGATGATGAAGGCAATGATTTAGGGCATGTTGTTTCTCCTATTGATACTGTTTTTGGCAGACCAAACCCTAAGTTTGTAGGGGTTCAGAAGATTGCCCCAAATAGATATTTAAATCTCCTACATTATACCAAGGGAGCCGGGAAGAGTGGAAAGGCTTTTGTAATAGTTGATAGTACTCTTACTCAATTTTACGACACTCTTCATCTTAACATTGATGAACTATTGGCATACTCCTGGATAAAATCTTTTGATGGGAAATATCTGCTGAGTGGCTATGATATTCAATCAACAAATACACAAGGATATTACAACAAGATCTCTCTTGATCCATTATCATTTGATACCATGTACACTGCACCCTATACATATGATAGTCTTTGCCCGGGTATTGCTACTTCAGATACGCTCTATTTTGAAGATTGTGATGTGATTACCGGAGAAAACGATATTCAATTCGAAGAGCCCACAAAAACACCGTTACTCCTGTACCCTAACCCTACTCATGATGAGCTTACTGTGAGTCTGGGAAAAGCTACTCATATTTCAACAATCTCAATCACTATCCATACTCTTACAGGAGAGGTACACTGGAGCGAAGATATGCTTCCTGGCGAGCAAACCACAAGGTTATCAACCCACTCCTGGCCCAAAGGCATCTATCTTGTTACTGCACGAATTGGTAATGAGGTAGTTGGGAGAGAGAAGATAGTGGTGATGTGACGTAACATCCTAGACCTGACGGGTTTTCAAAACCTGTCAGATACTATGTTAAAAAACAAGTAGTGTTAATAATATAGTATTATCTTTGTAATTCTAAAGAAGATGTCAATTGATTCGTCAATTGATCTCT
>RZYD01000519.1 GCA_009930445.1 Bacteroidia bacterium
ATGAAACTGACGCACTGGAGGCCGATTATCTGAAAGTCATTACCCGTGCGGATCAATGGTTCAATGAGAATAAACTGCCTGAGGCACAAAAAGAATATCAACAGGCCAGCGACATTAAACCCGGTGAAACCTACCCAAAACAGCGTATTATTGAGATCAATCAAAGGCTGGCTGAACAGCAAACGATAAATAATGAATACAATACTTTCATAAAAAAAGCTGACCAGTATTATGCTGAATTACAATTTGATCAGGCTACAGAATGGTATGCAAAGGCTCAAAAAGTAAAACCACAGGAGGCCTATCCGGCAAACCAGATTATAGAGATTACAGCATTAAAAAAAGACATCGCCGGGCGCACCCGTGCCTATGAAGAAAAGATTACAGAAGCCGACCGCTACTATAGTTTGCAAAATCTGGAAAAATCACGTGCTTTATACATTGAAGCAAAAAACCTGAAACCCAACGAAACATACCCCAACGCGCAGCTGGTTCTGATCGATGAAGCACTAAAGAATCTCCGGGCTGAGAACAAAGCCTTTGATGCTCTGCTGCAAACAGCCGAAACCTTATATAACGCCGCAAACTATCAGGAGGCACTGGAGGCTTTCCGGCAAGCACTTGCGATTAAGCCAAGTGACGAAAATACCAAACGCCGTATCAGTACCACAGAGCACCTGCTCTCGGAAACGAAATCAAAATCAGAAAACTATAAAGATTTGATTGAAAGAGCCGACCGGGCATTTACAGATAATGAATTTACGCAAGCCAAAAATCTATATGAAAAGGCATTGGGGTTATTTCCCGATAAAGCGTATGCAAAATCCAAATTATCAGAAGCAGAAGCCCACATTGCACTGTTTGAACAACAACGACAAATAGAATATGACAAAACCATTGAAACCGCCGACCGCTTTTTTGCTATGGGGCAATATTCAGGCGCTTTAGAAAACTACCGCACTGCACATTCCATCCGTTCGGATGACGCCTATCCATCAGAAAAAATTAAAGAAACAGAAGCGATTATCCGGAAACAAAAAGCAGCGCAGATGAACGAATACCTAAAACTGATTGCACAAGCCGACGCCAGTTATCAGGGAAAACAATATGCCAATGCAATTGAAAATTATGAAAAAGCAGGTAAACTTAATACAGGAGAGCAATACCCCTATCAAATGATTACTAATATCAAGGAAGTTATTGCCCGTCAGGTCGCTGTCGATATACCGATAAATAAAACCCTGTTAAATGAAAAGGACAAAACGACCCTTTCGTTTGCGCCCTTACACTATAGTCAAAAAAGAAACAATTACCTGATTCTGATAGCACGTAACAGTGGTGAATTAACACCGAAAGTTTTTCTTAGTTTCGGAGAAGGGAAACAGAAGAATGGGGGCGTTGTAATTCCAAACATAGAATCGACTGAAGCACAGGAATATATCATACCATTAAACACCATGGACCGCTGGTATCGGCAGAACAACAACTGGATAGAAATTCATTGCGCTTCGGGATCCGTCGAGGTAATGTCCATTCGAATTTCCAATATTGTGGAATAACGATGCAACCTGTTAGCCGCTGTGGCAGTCTTGCTATTAAAGACCAAGAAATCAACTATGGATATTCAAAAACATTTTGAACCGTTTAGAAAGGGAATTATTGGCGAGGGATATCAATTTAACACACCCTATGGAAAAAAAACACTACGCTATGCCGACTGGCTGGCCTCAGGCAGACTCTATAAACCCATAGAAGAACAGATCGCGGGTATATTCGGTCCTTTTGTAGGAAACACCCACACCGAAACCAGCGAAACAGGCACACTAATGACAAAAGCCTATCACTACGCACACCATTTAATTAAAGCGCATTGCAACGCCGGGCCTGAGGACGTAATTATTACGCAGGGGAGCGGTATGACCCATATGGTG
>RZYD01000520.1 GCA_009930445.1 Bacteroidia bacterium
CGATGGGAATGGCTTGCCAGCAGTGAGTTAAAGTTTGAGATTAATCATTATGATCCCCAAAAGCTGAATCTTTTCACGGCGCTTATGAGCAATGTGCTGCTGCTTCGGTTGCCTACTTCATCCCTTACCGACCACGACCTGCTGTATTTGTATTTTTCAAAAAACATCAAGAGTTTTGGGCTGGTTGCTGAAGAAGAGTCTGCGCTATCGAAACAAACAAGGACGGCCATCGGATCACTGCTTTCCAATATTTTACTTGCGATTTGGGAGGATGAAAAAGAACGACTGAACAGTCAACAGCACTTTACCCAGTTAATGGCTGGTGTATCGGCTGAAATTGAAATATTGAAACGGCAGCATGCCACGATTCTGCACGAAACGCACGAACGTATTTATTCCTATTGTTCATATTTAGCCCGACAGATTTCAGAAGAGAAAGCCATTGAAATTTCTTTTCATGAGTCGGCTAAGGAAAAACTCAAGGGATATCATGGTGCGATTGACCAATTGTCGGTAATAATTGCAAATGCTGTTTTTTTTGCTGAAAATTCCTCGCTAAATATTTATAATCAATTGATTATAAGGGATTTTCATTTGCAGTTCTCTTATCAGGAAGAAAATCAGGCCGATAGTGAAATTATTTCGAATCACTACTTATCTCAGGCTACCCAATACCTTGATCGTTTAGAATCAGCTGCGACCCTTATTCATAGCAGTGGGAGAAAAATTACGGGTGAGACATTGGGTAAAGTGATGAATCCCCCCGTTTCCCCATCGGCAATTTCGCAATGGATTACAAAGTATCATTTACAAATTGCGCAACTTCTTACCAATTATCCGGATAAGTGGCAGATTATTCGTTATCATTTTCAACCTTTACGGAAAAAGATTGTAATTCAACTCCAAGAGAATAAGCATTTCTCTAAAAAAACAGACTAAATCCGCCCTGGAAAAGCATATACCTGAAGTTACGGTTCATGGAGGTACTTTCTTTTCCAAAGCCATTATAAGGAACACCTAGCTCATCGTACATCACTCCTTCAGAATACGATTCATACGGAATTTCCTGATACGATTCCGAATAGTCGAAGCAAAGGTTAAAACTCCAAGTATTACTTGGCTTAAACCGCACCCCTACCCCTACCAGATAGCTAAATTCCCAATGATTTCCTGAAGAATGAATTTCTTGCCAGTTTTCTTCCAAAGTTTGTCCGTAGAATATAAATGACCGGTGATAGGTAAGCGTATACTGGGGTGTTGCGACATAAAATGGCCCAAAAAGTGCTTTTCCGGTGAGTTGTATCCAGCGGTTTAATGGCATATTTGAAAATACACCCATCATTGCCGTGGCAATTGTATAAGTACCCGAGAAGGAAATATCCAGTGTTGAGCCAGGCTCCAGAAGATTAAGGTAGGCTACTTCCATGGCTCCTGCATTGGCGAAGTGCCGGTTATAATCCGCTCTTCCACCGATTCCGATCCATTTGGAAAAAAACCAGGCTGATTCGACTGAAACGCCAGGCCCAGGTAAGGCAAATCCACTGTTGTACGGATCTTTTGAGGCATATAATCCGGCAGGAAAGCTAATGCCTCCATGGATACCCAAAAAGCTTTTATTTTCTGTTTCATCCATAAACACATTCACCTGCTGGCCGGTTACTGAGCTAATGAGCAGGAGAAAGAAGAAAAAGCATACCAATTTCTGCATTTGCATGGCACAAATATAATGAATCAATGTGTATCGATGGAGGTGTCGGTTTTTTTGTTTTTTTGCGTGACTTTATAGCTGTTGTATCCGGCCACAAACACGAGAAGCAGTAAGGCAATCACAATATACAGCCAAAAAGGAATCGGAACAGGATCCCCTCCGGCATAGCTATGCAATCCTGAAAGGTAATAATTTACACCAAAATAGGTCATCAAAACACTG
>RZYD01000521.1 GCA_009930445.1 Bacteroidia bacterium
GGCAAGCATAGCCCTTTCATGCCCTTCTTCGCCAGCGATTTCGACATCACGCATATCAGAACTCAGCCCGGAAATTCCCAGAATACCACTTTTTTTATTAACCAGCACATTCACATCATCAATACTGAGGTTTTCGAGGTCAGCGATCGACAAAACAGCGCCAATATCGAGATCACCGGAACGCGTACCCATCATAACTCCCTCCAGTGGTGTAAGGCCCATGGAAGTATCGATAGATTGTCCATTTTTAATAGCTGCGAGCGAACTTCCATTCCCAAGATGACAGGTAACTATTTTTGCCGTAAAATAATCCATTCCAATTTCTTCACAGGCTTTTTTTGAAACATACCGATGACTGGAACCATGAAAGCCATAACGACGCACGGCATATTTTTCATAATATTCGTAAGGAAGGCCATACAGATAAGCCACAGGAGGCATGGTTTGATGAAAGGCGGTATCAAAAACGCCAACCTGAGGAACATTCGGTAAGACATCGGTAATGGCATAAATACCCTCGAGGTTGGGTGGATTATGCAACGGAGCCAGATGGATACACTCTTTCAATGCATCAATAACTGCACCGGTAATTTTCACCGAGCCGTTAAATTTTTCACCAGCATGTACCACACGATGACCCACTGCTTCAATCTCATTAATACTTTTCACGCACCCATGCACCGGGTCGGTTAAAAGGGCAAGGACTTTCTGGATTCCGGTTTTATGATCCGGAATGGCATCGGAGAAGCTAACTTTTTCATCTCCGGTTTTTTGGTGTTTGATACACGAACCACTGATCCCGATTTTATCGACAAGGCCTTTGGCTAATACGGTTTGCTCCGGCATTTCAAACAATTGATATTTTATTGAGGAACTACCGCAATTCAGCACAACAATTTTCATTTTTCATTTTTTTAAAACCATTAATAAACCCACTTATAATCCTGCAGCCTGATTGGCCGTAATAGCGACAAGATTGACAATATCACTCACAGAACAGCCCCGTGACAAGTCATTAATCGGAGCGGCCATACCCTGAAGTACCGGGCCGATGGCTTCAGCTCCTGCGAGGCGCTGCACGAGTTTGTAGGCAATATTTCCAACCTCCAGAGAAGGGAATACCAGCACATTAGCACTGCCAGCAACCTGACTATCCGGTGCTTTCTTTTTTCCAACCGCTTCGACAATCGCCGCATCGGCCTGCAGTTCACCATCAATTATGATGTCAAGGTGCTGATCGATGGCCATTTTGCGTGCCAGGGCGGTAGCTTCAACTACTTTATCGACCATCGGATGGGCTGCGGAGCCTTTTGTTGAGAAACTCAGCATTGCCACACGGGGGTTGATTCCGGCGATAGCCTTAGCAGTTTGGGCAGTACAGATAGCAATCTGCGCCAGTTCTTCGGCCGATGGGTCGGGATGGACGGCGCAATCGGCAAAAACCAACAAATTCCCTGGCACATAGGGATTATCTTTAAGCAACATCAGAAAAGCTCCGGAAACGACGCTGATTCCTGGCAGGGTTTTGACAATCTGAAAGGCCGGGCGCAATACATTGCCAGTAGCGTTCATCGCTCCAGCCACTTCCCCATCGGCATCGCCATTTTTTATCATCAAGGTAGCCAGATACAACGGATCGTTCACTAACTGAGCGGCCTTATCTCTGGTCATTCCTTTATGTTGACGCAGGGTGACCAGCAGTTCAATATATTTTTCACGATCAGGATGACTGCTTGGATCAATAATTTTTGCCAGCGGGATGTGCGACAGGCCCCACTGGTTGGCATTTTCCAAAATCTCAGCAGGGTTCCCTATCAGGATGGGGATGGCTAGGCGTTCCGCGATAATCTCATCGGCGGCCCGAAGGGTGCGTTCTTCTGAGGCTTCGGGGAGCACAATACGTTTGCCTGCTTTTCTGGCTTTTTCCCAA
>RZYD01000522.1 GCA_009930445.1 Bacteroidia bacterium
AGTCACCCGCACCGTTTCGGAAGCTGTTGTGCCCACCGTAACAGAGGTTGCTGCATTTAATCTGCCCACGTTCATCCCGCCATTCTGGGCCGTGAGCAGAACCGGGATCATCGCAAACAGAAGAATCATAAAAGAAAAGGGATGTATCTTCATTGTGAATAAATTAGGTTGTCTTGTTCGGTACATCTCACAAAAATAAACTGTTAGTTTAAAAATACAAAATATTTTTTTGAGGCGCAAAAAATATTCGTTCTGTTCAGGATACCCAGCAATAAACCCGGTGCAATTCAAGAGTTTTCGTTGTGCTGGGCGGCAGGCATTATAAATAAGACCCGTCAGGTTTTTGAAACCTGACGGGTCTTCTGGCAGGCCTGAAAGGTCTTCTGACAGGTCTGAACTTTAACAGTTCGGCCGTACACTGCTATGGCATTTGTTGATGACATTGTTCACGTTGATGATCATTTTTCCATAAAAAAAGCAGTTTCAAATGAAGCTGCTTTTTTTAGAAGATCAATTCTTATAATTCACCTTTTTTATGACGCTCAGAAATAACCTTCAACATATCTTCCGTCATCTTTTCAAGATTCCATACCGGGTTCCATCCCCATTCCTCGCGTGCGGCAGAGTCATCCATATTGTCGGGCCAACTATCGGCAATCGCCTGTTTCATAGGATCTACTTCATACATCATCCGGAAGTCAGGCTTATGTTTTTTAATCGCAGCATAAATCATTTCCGGATCAAAACTCATGGCAGAAATATTAAAGCAATTACGGTGTTTCAGTTTTGATGGATCTGCTTCCATAATATCGATGGCCGCGTCAATAGCATCGGGCATGTACATCATATCAAGGAAAGTACCTTTGCCGAGTGGTGCAACAAATTTCCCTTCTTTCACTGCAGCATAATAAATTTCCACAGCATAATCCGTTGTACCCCCACCCGGAAGGGTCATATTGGAGATAATACCGGGATAGCGAACACCACGGGTATCCACACCAAAACGTTTATAGTAATAATCGCTCAATAACTCAGCACTAACTTTGGTAACTCCATACATTGTATTAGGGCGCTGGATGGTATCCTGAGGCGTATTTTTATGGGGTGTTGATGGCCCGAAAGCACCGATGGAGCTAGGAAAAAAGACTGCACAATTATGTTCTCTGGCTACTTCCAGCACATTAAACACTCCGTTGGCCCCAATTTCCCATGCCAGCTGAGGTTTGCTTTCAGCTACAGCAGATAACAAAGCAGCCAGATTATAAATCGTATCGATTTTATACTTCTTCACTACTTCATTAATTCTTTCACCTTCGCATATTTCCAGTTTTTCTGTTGGGCCGGCGGCTAATGCACCATCAAGTTTTGCTGGATTACGGCTTGTAACCACCACGTGGTCGTTCCCATAACGTTTCCGTAATTCCAGTGTAAGTTCAGAACCAATCTGTCCTGTTGCTCCAATTAACAAAATATTCTTCATATAAAAATAACTTAAGGTTTGCGTTTTTATCGTTGGCAACAAATTTAGAAATTTTTTAATATCCTGAAAGAATGGGTATTTAAATAAACCCGAAATATTATACCTTTGCCGGAGTTAACTATAAAACGCAATAAATTATGTATACAAAATTTCAAAAACACCTGCAACAGGAATTGAGTGCAATTAAAGAAGCAGGAACTTACAAAAACGAACGGGTCATAGTATCTCCTCAGGGTGCAGAGATCGAAGTAAAGGCCGGGAAAAAAGTGTTGAACTTTTGTGCTAACAATTATTTGGGTTTATCGAATAACCCACAACTGATTGAAGCCGCAAAATCAGCACTCGACACGCATGGTTACGGAATGTCGTCGGTTCGTTTTATTTGTGGCACCAGTGATATTCATAAAGAGCTGGAAACAAAAATTGCTGAATTTTTTGGTAC